>JAQGKN010000251.1 GCA_028290085.1 Hyphomicrobiales bacterium | reverse complement strand
CCGTAATGGTTGTAATTAGCCCCAAAGAATTGAAACAATATAAATTGACGTACGTCGCCCCGTGCCAGCCTCACCCAGCCTGAATGGCTGTGTAGAGGCCGCAGGCCGCCTGCATTTCCGCCCAGCGGATCTCGCGTCGGGTGAGCGCGTCCGCGTCAGCGCCCCAGATGCGCATCTGGAAGTCCTCGTCGGCATGGGTCGCGGCCCAGGCGGCTTCCACACTCATCTGGCCGCGCGCGACCGCGAGTGCCAGCAGCGCCGAGCCTGTGAGCGTGGTGACGACATGCACGCAGGCCAGCGGGATCGGCGCGGGTATCGCCTCGACCGCCCGGCTGACTGCCGCCAGAGCGTGGTCGGGCTGTTCGACATGAATGATGCCTTGCGCCAGCAGCAGGCGCGCACCGAGGTCATGGCGGGCAAATTCAAGCACGGGGTCCCAGAGCGCGGCTTGTGCCTGCACGAGCCCCTCCGGGTCGGTTGCGCGATAGCACACCAGATCGGAGCCCGCGAAGCGCACCACTTCGGCGCGCACGGCCTCGACCTCGCGTGAGACGCCGTCGAGCGCCGAATTGACGATGCGGGTGATCGGCATTTTCGCGGGGTCAATGATGTCGATCTGCGCGTCCCACTCGGCCGCGAGCGCAAGGCCGGCCGCCTGTGTCGGCAGAGCGACCAGATTGCGCGCGGGCGTGCGGGCTGGGCGCCCGTCGAGCAGCAGCACGAAAGCGCCGTCGCGCTCCTCGATGGTAGCCTGGCTGTAGAACCGTTTGGGAAGCGTCTTGCGCAGATCGCGCCGCGCCATTTCCACCGGATCTATGGGCTCGCCGTGGGTGGGCAGAAGGGCCTTGAAAAGATCATCGCGCATGGCGTTGATCTAGCACCAACAGGCCTGCGATGCGAGCACAGCCGTCAGCTCGTCGAAACTCTCGACAATTTGCCCCGCGCCATGCTCAAGCAGGCGCTCGCGTGGGTGATAGCCCCAGCTCACGCCAATGGTGTGCACGCCGGCGGCCCGGCCCATCGCCATGTCGTAGCTGGTGTCGCCGATCATCACAGCATCGCCCGGCGGAGTGCCGGTTTCCGCGAGCGCGGCGAGGATCATGGACGGGTGCGGCTTCGAGGGATGCCCATCCGCCGTCTGCACGGTGGCGAATTGGTTGTGCCAGCCCTGCTCGTGAAAGAGATGATCGACGCCGCGCTTCGACTTGCCGGTAGCGACCCCGAGCATGACGTCCTTTCGCAACGCCAGCGCTGCGATGGCCGTGCTAGCGCCCTCATAGAGTGGATCGGCGAAAGCGGGATCGAGCCGCATCACCTGCCAGGCCTCGCGATAGGATTGCGCCAGGGATTCGACGGGCCCGTCGGGGCCGACGAGTTCGATGAAGGCCTGTACGAGCGACAGGCCGACGATCGAGAGCATGGCCGCGCGGTCGGGCGCAGGAATGCTATGCGCTTCGAAGGCCCTTTTCTGGGCCTCCACAATGAAATTCTGGCTGTCGACGAGCGTGCCGTCGACATCGAAGATGATGAGTTTCAAATGCTCTGCCTTATGCGCGAGGCATCGGTGGCAGCGGCACGGCACCTTCTGGATCGGCCATGCGCGCAGTCTTCATCGCCATGGCCAGAAGCCCGTAGTAGCCGTTGATGGCCACGAGATCGATGATCCCCTGCTCGCCAAAAAAGGCACGCGCGCGGGCATAAGTTGCATCGCTCACATCGCGGTCGCGCATCAGCTCCGTCGAAAGATCGTAGATCGCCGCCTGTTCGGGCGACAAGGCAGAGGGCCTGCGCCCGGCGCGAAGATCTTCGACGATCACGGGATCGACGCCCGCCTTCAGCGCGATGGCGCTGTGGATGTGCCATTCGTAATTCTGCGTCCACTCGCGCGCGATGACCATGATCGCGAATTCGGACAACGGCCCCGAGATCGAACAGCGGTAGCGCAGAAAAGCGCCCAGAGACTGCGCATGTTTCAATACTTCCGGGCTGCGGATCAGCAGCGCGAACGGTCCGCGCACAGGCGTGCCACGCGTCGCTTCGAATTGCTCCGCGGCTTCCGCCTGCTCCTCGGTATATTCAGCCGGAGACAAGGGCTCCATACGCGGCGCAGCTTGCTCGCTCATCACTCCTCCGGTGCATCTTCAATGGGATCGTAGGATTTCACATCGAATCCGAACAGGTCGAATGTCGTCTTCATGTGTGGCGGCAACGGGGCTGTGACGTCGATCATTCCGCCCTTGGGATGGGGAATAATGAGCCGGCGCGCGAGCAGATGAAGCTTGTCTTCCACAGCATCGGGAATTGCGCGCAGCGGATCGGTCCGACGCGGATCGTTGGCGCTGCGATGCCCATACTTCGGATCGCCGATGATGGGATGCCCGATGGCCTCCGCATGAGCGCGCAACTGATGCGTGCGGCCCGTGACCGGCTTCATCGACAGCCACGCGAGACGTGGCGCAACCTTGTCGACCGTCGCGTAATAGGTGATCGAGTGCTGCGCATCTTCCTCGCCATGACGGGCGACGCGCATCTTCTCGGGGTCCTTCCGCGCACCGGCGGGCTCTTCGCCAAAGCGGCGCGGCCCACGCACATCGCCCATGCCGGCGCCTTTTGCGAGGAACAGCGAAATACGGCCCTGATTGGGCTTGGGCACGCCCTCGACGATGGCCCAGTAAATCTTGCGCGCCTGACGCGAGCGAAAGAGTTCGCCGAGATCCGACGCCATCTTGCGTGTCTTGGCGACGAGCAGCACGCCCGACGTGTCACGGTCGAGGCGATGCACCAGCAACGGGCGATCTCCCTTCTCGTCCACCATGCCCATCAGCATGCCGTCGATGTGGCGCGTCGTGCCCGAACCGCCCTGCACTGCCAGGCCGTACGGCTTGTTCAGCACCATCACATGCTTGTCCTCGAAGAGGATCATTTGCTTGATGGTGCGAGCATCCGCCTCGTTGGCGACGGGACGCTTGACGGCAGGTGATGCGACACCCTCGGCAGAGGCCGTCTGCAACGGCGGCACACGCACCGTCACACCCTCGGTCAGGCGAGTCGAAGTCTGCGCACGCCCGCCATCGACGCGCACCTGGCCCGTCCGCACGATCTTGTTGAGATGGCCGAGCGAGAGGTCGGGCACGCGCCGCTTGAACCAGCGGTCGAGGCGCATGCCGTCTTCGTCGGCGGTGACGACTAGCAACTGGCCAGCGGACATTTGCGGAGCGACGGGCTCCGGCACGGATTCATTCACCGGATCATATTTGGGCTCTTGCTTGGGCTCTTGCTTGGGCGCAGGCTTGGGCTCAGCCCTCAACTCAGGCTTGGGCGCGCTCCTGAAATTGGTCTTCGGCGCGGGCTTGCCCGGGCGGGGCGCGCTCTTGAAGCCGCCCTTGCGCGCTGGCTTTTTCACAAAACTCTTGTTCACGTCAGCGACCTCACCAGAGAAAGCCCGGCGACAAGACCCGCGAGCGAAAGGCCAACAGAGCCCACGACATAGAGCGCCGCATCGGCGGCCTGCCCGCGTTCCCACAAGACGATCGTCTCAAGCGAGAAAGCGGAAAATGTTGTGAAGCCACCCAGCACACCGGTCATCAGGAACAGACGCAGGGGCTGGGGAGCCTCGCTCCCCGAGAACCATGCTGCAAACGTGCCCATCACAAAGGACCCGGCGACATTGATGCAAAGCGTGCCCCAGGGAAAGCCAGCTGCGCCGTAGCGCATCGCGGCCATGTTCACACCATGGCGTAGCGTACCGCCGAACCCGGCGCCGAGGAACACGAGAAAAATGGACTGCATCGGCTTCCTATAGCGGAACAGCCCCGCCCCGTCACGTTGGAATCGGCCAATGTCAAAGATGACGTTACGCGACCCGCCCAGCACTGGGTGATGGGAGGTGCGAGACCGGAACATGTAGGCTGCTGCTCCCCGAGGATGGCTATCCGTTGTAGGTAATATAAATACCGCGGAGATCAGCTATATTTTCCGTGTCGTTCCCGTCCCACTTGGCGCTCGCAAAATCGCGGCCACCAAAAAAAGCAATTTCAGGAGACACATAACCGGTCACGCGAGCCAGTTGATACAAGTTAACCCTCGCTGTCCTATCAGGACGCCACACTGCCATAGACATCGACAACCCAGACCCGAAGGCTGCTATTGCATTCTTCATTGAATATGGGGAATGCTCATCGCTCGCCACTCCAGCCATATTGTATCCCAATATCGCAGCTCTCATGCGCATAGCATCTCTTAAAATTTTCCACGCTCTTCTACCCACTACAAAGGGAGTCATTATCTCAAAGCCACCATAAGCGGCCGCCTGTCTAGTATAAGCCATGATCTGCCGGCTTGAGATCCCAAGTAATTCGAGAGCGTCACTGATGACATTCTTGCTCACGCCATGGCCGAGTTCGGCCTGTACCGTGGTTTCTCCCGACTTCAGCCTGTTCGCACATTCAACCGCCTTCTTGATGTGCTCCGAGCTCTCATCTACCAGAATCGGAAATGTGGATTTCGGAAGACTGTCATAATACTGGCTCCACATCACACCGGTGAGAGTCACCTTCCCGCCGAACAATGTTGCCGGGGTCCGGCCCCTTCGTCCGCCCGCATCAGCCTCCGCTAGCTTTCTCCCCTGATTGGACAGATCGCTCAGGTGAGAAATTGCATCCGGTATCAAATAAGGTTCGGCATCGACATAGCGGCTCAGCCTGCCCATCAAATGAGGGTCGAACTCTGTCAACTCGAATAGCAAGGTCGGCGACGAGTAGTACAAAGTGAAAAGGTCCGTGTAGATTTCGTCGACAGCGTGAGCTACTTCGCCCACCTCCATCTGATTGAACTCCGTCGTGAGGTATTCGCTTTTTTGGCCAACGGTCAGCGATGAGTACCGAATTGGTGTGTAGCTGTTAAGCTGTGCTTTTTCAGCTTTGTCTATCGGCATGTGCCTGATGAAAAGGTAAAAATCGTTTA
>JAQGKN010000250.1 GCA_028290085.1 Hyphomicrobiales bacterium | reverse complement strand
AGATCAGCCATTCCGCTCGCGTTATTTCTTGCCTTCACGCTGGCCGCCTGTGCCGGGCGGCCCGAAGGCGTGTTGACGCCTATCGGGGTCGAGACGGCGGGCGCGTCCCGAGTCGATTTGCTGGTCGCATCGACACGGAGCGATGTCGGCGCCAAACCCGGGGAGATGTTCACCGGCGAGCGTGGAGTCGGGCTTCGCTTTGCGGAAATCGGGGTTTCCATCCCGCCTGACGCCGCTCGCCAGATCGGCGAAGTACAATGGCCTGCACAGATGCCCCCCAATCCGCAGCGGGAATTTGCGACCATCGAGGCGAAGCGGCTGGATCAGCCTCAGGCGTTGTCGCTGTTTCATGCGCGGCTCAAGAAGGCCAACACGCGGAGCGTGCTGCTTTTCGTCCATGGCTACAACACGCGCTTCGAGGAAGCAGTCTACCGGCTCGCGCAAATCGTCCATGATTCCCGTGCGCCCGCGTTGCCCTTGCTTTTCACATGGCCCTCGCGCGGCCGGTTGCTCGCCTACACTTATGATCGGGAAAGCGGCAATTATTCCCGCGATGCGCTTGAGGCCATTCTGCAGGCTCTCGCCAAAGACCCGGCTGTGGGCGAGGTGACGATCCTGGCGCATTCCATGGGTAATTGGGTGACGCTGGAGGCGCTCCGCCAGATGTCGATCCGCAACGGTCGCATCGCGCCCAAGATCGTGAATGTGATGCTGGCCGCGCCCGACGTGGATGTCGATGTGTTCCGGCGTCAGATTGCAACGATCGGAGAGAAGCGGCCACCCTTCACCCTTTTCGTCTCGCAGGATGACAAGGCTCTCGCTTTATCGAGCCGCATCTGGGGCAACACGCCCCGTCTGGGCTCGGTCGATCCCACCAGCGAGCCGATCCGCACGCAGTTGGCGGACGAGCATATTCAGGTGATCGATCTCACGAGCATCAAATCGACCGACAGCCTGAACCATGGAAAGTTCGCGGAGAGCACGACTGTCGCGGGCATGATCAGCGGTCGGCTCACCTCCGGGCAGGCGCTGTCGGATTCAAACGCGGGTCTGGGCGACACGCTCGGCATGGTCGCAACCGGGGCGGCAAGCACGGTCGGTCGCGCGGCCAGCATAGCCATTTCGGCGCCGGTCGCCTTGGTGGACGGTCGGACGCGCGAAGGGCTGGCAGATCAATTCGAGGATCTGGGCGGGCGGCTGGGCGGCACGGTTTCCAGTGTCGCCGCAGTGCCGTCGAGCCGCTAGAACATCAGGCGCTGCGGATTTCGCTCTCGCGGACGGCCCGTTCCGTCGTCCCAGCCTTGATGCGGTAGAACAGCTCGCCGCTCTGGTCGGCCGGCATGAGCCGGACGACCTCGTAGACAGTAGCTGTGCTCTTGCGGCTATCTGCGAATCCAAACTGGTTCAGCAGAACGGTTTGTTGGCACTTGAACTTGTGCGGCATCATCGATGGTCCTCGGCCCGGCGGGATTGAAAGCTCTTTCGTTCGTCTCACCGGCCAGACGAAAAGCGATTACTTGCGCGCCTTGCGGGCGGCATAGCGCGCATCGCGCGCGGCCTTGCGCTCTACTTCGAGCTTCTCTTCCTCGACTGCCCGGGCAGCTGCTGCCAGCTCGTCCTGAACGGCCTGCTCTTTCGCTGCGATTTCAGCTTGGACGGCTTCCTGCGCTGCGACTTTCGCGTCCTCAAGACGCTTGGCCTCGCGTTCGGCGGTCCGAATCTCGCGGGCGGCATTGATGGCGGCGCGAGCGGCCTGACGCTCGAGCACGGCGGCATCATCTTCCGCGGGGCGCTTCAGGAACTTGGCTGCCATCTCCTGCTTCGCTTTCACGGAAGCGCTCAGCCGGTCGTTGAAACCCTTCTCTTTCATATCCGCCTTCATCCTTAAGATTCAAAAACTTAGCACGTTATATATACGCCCGTGGCGCACATTTGACGCTGGTGATATTGCATGGAGGCAGCTGCTTTGCTCTCATCGGCGCGTGCTATCAAAAGCAAGCGAACGAGTGGCGCTCATGGCTCGCATGGGCGCTTCGTGCAACCGTCTTCTCCGTCTGTGTATCACTCAATGCCGTCGGGTGCCATGACGGCTTTGTCTTTTGCGACCAATGAATAGGCTGGGGCCGGTAGCGGCGCTACAGATTTGCTGCGATCGATGCTAGAGGACGGGCCGTCGTCCTTCCGCGAAGCGTCGGCCCCGGGCTCGCACCGGGAAACTCCGATCTCGAATGGTGAACATGCAACGCATGCGATCTCTTGTCTTTACCAGTCTCTGGACGGCATGGACGGCCGCCTTTTCGCTGGTCCTGCTTGTGATCTGGCTGGCGGGCACGCCGGAGCGCTGGGTGCGCGCGGCAAGCCGCGTCTGGGCGAACGGGGTCCTCTTCCTGCTGAAATGGGTCGTTGGCCTGAGCTATATCGAGCGCGGGCGTGAGAACATTCCGGCTAATGCCTGCCTGGTCGTCGCCAACCATCAATCGACCTGGGAGACCATCGCTTCGCTGGTTCTTTTTCGTGATGTGGCGATCATCACGAAGCAGGAATTGCTGAATGTGCCGATCTTCGGATGGTTTCTGCGCATGTCGCCGATGATCACAATCGACCGCGAAAGCGGTTCGAAGGCGATTCGCAAAATGATCGATGAAGGCACTGCTGCACTCGCGCAAGGGCGCCCTGTCTTGATCTTTCCCGAGGGTACGCGCAGCGAGGCGTCTGCGCCGGTTGAGTTCAAGCGCGGCGTAGAATTGCTCTACGCGAAACTCGACGCGCCAGTGCTGCCAGTCGCGATCAATGCTGGCACTTTCTGGGGCATCGGCCAAAGGACTAAAAGTGCGGGCAGGATCACAGTCACCTATCTGCCGCCTATCCCGGCTGGGATGCCGGCGCAGGCCGCCATGAAGCAGGCGGAACAGGCGATTCAAGCGGCGCTCGACGATCTCAGGGCCTGAATTTTGCCGCGCTCGCGCTTGGTCAGAAATAAACCAAGCGGTCACACTAGCCTCAACGCGGCTAATATCCGAACATGACCCGTTATCAAAAGAGGTACTCATGGATATGCGGAAATGGGCTGCTGAATTCATTGGCACATTCTGGCTTACCCTGGGAGGCTGCGGCAGCGCGGTCATCGCGGCGGGTTTCCCGCAGGTCGGAATTGGCCTGCTTGGTGTGTCGCTCGCGTTTGGCCTGACTGTCGTCACCATGGCTTATGCCATCGGCCACATCTCCGGCTGCCATCTCAATCCAGCTGTGACCGTGGGGCTTGCCGCAGGTGGACGCTTTCCGGCGGGGCAGGTCGTCCCGTATGTGCTGGCGCAAGTCGCCGGCGCGGTCGTTGGCGCAGGGGTGCTCTATCTCATTGCGAGTGGGGCTCCCGGGTTCGATGTTGCAAAAGGCTTCGCGTCCAACGGCTATGCCGAACATTCGCCCGGCCATTACAGCCTAGTGTCGGCCTTTATCAGCGAAGTCGTGATGACCATGATGTTCCTGTTCATCATCATGGGCGCGACGCACGGCAAGGCACCCGTCGGTTTCGCGCCGCTCGCCATTGGACTTGCACTGGCGCTGATCCATCTCGTCAGCATTCCCGTCACCAATACTTCGGTGAACCCGGCGCGCAGCACCGGTCCCGCGCTTTTCGTCGGCGGCTGGGCCTTGCAGCAGCTCTGGCTGTTCTGGGTTGCGCCGCTGATCGGCGGCGTGCTCGGCGGTGTGATTTACCGCCTGCTCAGTGAAGAGCCGCGCGCCGAGGTCACAGGGACCTCGACGCCGGAAATGCTCAGGCCACAGGCCTGAACTTCGGCACGCTTGTCTGCGCATCGACGTCGTCGAACACAACCTCTACCGGCATCTCGCAACGAACCTCTTCGTGCGGGATGCCGAAGATGTTCGTGAGCAGGCGCGGGCCTTCCTCGAGTTCGACCAGCGCCACCACATAGGGCACGTCGCCCTCGAAGGCGGGGTTGTAGACGCGGTGGAAGGTCACGAAACTGAAGATTTTGCCGCGTCCCGACACATCCTGAAATGCGAAATTCGCCGACAGGCAATGCGGGCAGGAGCGCGAGGGCGGGAACCAGAAGCGTTCGCAATCGTCGCAACGCGGCAGCGAAAGACGATGCTCGTGCGCGGCTTTCCAGTAGGGAAGCGATTCGGGGGCGGGGCGCGGCGTGGGCTTGGGTCGCGTTTCGGTCATCAGGCGCGTCCGAGAATGAGAGTGGAATGGCAAACCTGATTGCCGCCGTGGCCTGAAACGAGCGCGATTTCCGCGTCCTTCACCTGCCGCTCAGCCGGGTAAGTGTGGCGTAACTGGCGCACGCCTTCGACGATCTGCAGCATGCCCTCGGCATGGGCTTCCGACAGCTGGCCGCCAGAGGTGTTGCAGGGGAGCGCGCCACCGAGGCGCAGCGCACCGGAGGAGACAAAGGCGCCGCCCTCGCCCTTCTTGCAGAAGCCGTAATCCTCGAGCTGCGTCAGCACCATGTAGGTGAAGCAATCGTAGATCTGCGCGGTGTCGACATCGGAGGGAGCGAGCCCCGCCATGCGGTAGGCAGCCTCGCCGCTCTGCTTGGCTGCGGTCACCACCATATTGTCGTCGGCAAACCAGCCGCGCGTGTTGTTGTGCGTGCCGAAGCCCTTGATGAGAACGGGTGGCTGACGCAGGTCGCGGGCGCGCTCCGCACTGGTGACGATCACCGCGCCCGCCGCGTCCGACCGCAGGCTGCAATCATACATGCCGAAGGGCGCCACGATCAGGCGCCCCGCGTGATAGTCGGCCATGGACAACGGCTTTTTCATCTGCGCATCGGGGTTGCGAAGCGCGTGTTCGCGGAAGGCCACCGC
>JAQGKN010000238.1 GCA_028290085.1 Hyphomicrobiales bacterium | reverse complement strand
GCGGGCGAAGGCGTGCCGCATGACGATGCCGTTGCCTACCAGTACTTTTCCGACATCGTGAACAATTACGACGATGACACGACGAGCCGCCGCGAGCGGGGCATCGTGGCCAGCGCTTACGTGGCTGTGGGCGTCTATTCGCTGACGGGCCTGCCGCAGATCCGGTTGAAGCCCGATGTCCTGCGCGCGCAGGAATTGTTTCAATATGCGGCGTCGACCTTCGGCGATCCCAACGCGCAATATAATCTCGCGCGCATCTATCTCGACGGCGCTGGTGTCGCCAAGGATCCGCGTCAGGCGATGGGCTGGCTGTTCCTCGCCGCCGAAAAGAACCACATGGAATCGCAGGCCCTGCTCGGCAACCTGCTGTTCACGGGGCAGGGCGTGCCGCGCCAGCGCGCGCGTGGCTTGATGTACCTGACCATGGCGGTCGAGGGCGCGGGAGACGATCCCAAGAATTCCTGGGTTGTCGATCTGCGTGAGAAGGCCTTGAAATCGGCCAGCGATGCCGACCGTCAGGCGGCCGCCGCGATGCTCGGCGATTATCTCAACCGCCGCTGATTTATTACAAAGCTTCAGCTGTCTGGGCTGCATCCGCGAGTTTGGGATGCACTGCCGCTGTCTCGATCTCCAGTTCTGGAAACGCGATGATGCGGCACCCCTGAAAATCGGTGCGGCAGACGATGGTGCCGATCTGCTCCATATGCGTCAGCAGGCGGCGGGCACGGCCCGGTGAATGGCTTCCGAAAAAGCGCGCGATCTCATCATCCGAAGGGCAGACCTTTTCCGCCACGGCGGCGCGCGCCAGCAGCAGGTAGACGCCCTGCATGTCCTCGGGAACGCGCACGGAAACGTCGATGGCGCGCGCCCACAATTCTTCCTGCTCGCTGTCGGGATGGGTCATGCGCGCGCGCGCAATGATAACGCGGCGGCGGAAGGCGGTTGCGTCAGGCACGGCGGTGCCGAGCCGCCTGATGCGGCAGCGGACCAGGAAGTCGCGATGCAGCGTCGCCGGCGGCTGAAAGAGCGCTGCGGGATCGGCGATCATCTGCAGGACGATGTCCTCAATGGCGGCTTCGCGCTCCTCATCCGTCAGGTCGGGTGGCGGTGCTGCCACAAAAGCCGGCGGAGGCGCGCGGTCGATGCGCTCGAAGACGTCGTCCGCGCTTTCGAGCCGCACCCGGCGTGATCTCTCGGGTGGCATCAAGGGCAGCTCGCCCGGTGCGAAGATGAGATCATGCGCGGCGCCGTCTTCGGCGGCATCGGGCAGGGGCAGCAGTTTGGGCGCGCCGCCACGGTCGGCTGTCTGCACCGCGCCGACGCGGACGGGCAGGGGGCGCCGCGAAATGGCGGGGCCGAGCCCGACGAAAGAGCCGCGCTGCAGGTCGCGGAACATCTCCGCCTGGCGGCGCTCCATGCCCAGAAGGTCCGCGGCGCGGGCCATGTCGATATCGAGGAAGGTGCGGCCCATCAGGAAGTTGGAGGCTTCGGCGGCCACGTTCTTGGCGAGCTTGGCGAGGCGCTGCGTGGCGATGACGCCCGCGAGCCCGCGCTTGCGGCCACGGCACATGAGGTTGGTCATGGCAGCCAGGCTCAGGCGGCGCGCTTCGTCCGAGGCATCGGCGGCAGCGGCCGGCGCGAAGAGCTGCGCTTCGTCGACCACGACGAGCACGGGGTACCAGAAATCGCGGTCGGCATCGAAGAGTGCGTTGAGGAAGGTGGCGGCGCAACGCAGCTGGCCGTCCACCTCGAGCCCCTCGAGATTGAGGATGACGGAGACGCGATGCTGGCGCACGCGGTTGGCGATGGTCGCGAGTTCGGATTCCGATTGCGCAGCATCGACGACGACATGGCCGTAGCGGTCGGCCAAAGTCACGAAATCGCCCTCGGGGTCGATCACCACCTGCTGGACGAGGCCCGCGCTCTGTTCGAGCAGGCGGCGCAGCAGATGCGACTTTCCGGAGCCGGAATTACCCTGCACGAGAAGCCGCGTCGCCAGCAATTCCTCCAGATCGATCATGGCGGAGGCATTGGCGCCCGTCAGCCCGATGTCGATATCAGATCTCATCCACGCCCTCGGCTCGCGCCCCGCTGATTCACCAGCCTGCCAGCCGTGGGAGGTAGCACGAAGAGGCCGTGGAATCAGGCTCGGCGGTAGGGCCGCCCACAGGTTTCGGTGGGGTGTGGTTCATGCACTGCGCTTGAGATCGTGCTCGACTGCGCGGCAGGCCAGCGCGACGATTCTGGGGATGGGCGTGCCCGACAAGTAATTCTCGATCTGGCGCTTGCTGCGGCCCAGCAGCGCTGCTGCGCCTTGATGTGTCAGCTTCATGCGCTGGAGAAAACCGGCGAAATCCTCGTTGGTCATGGCCTCTTCGGCCAGCCGTTCGACGGTGGTTGCCGCCATGTCTATCTCGTCGTCACCCCAGGCAATCGCATGGCCGCGTTCGACGATATGAACCGTTTCGAGCAGTTCTTGGCGAGCCGTGAGCGGTCCGTAGATCCGAAAGGCGTTCGTGATCGGCGCCAGATCGACAATCTCGTTCTTCCCAGCGCGTGTT
>JAQGKN010000223.1 GCA_028290085.1 Hyphomicrobiales bacterium | reverse complement strand
CGGCAAATTGATCAAATAAAAAGGGCCCCTCGGAAGGGACCCTCGTGAACCAGGCGACGGCTGCGGCTTGAAGCCGTGATCGTCCCGATTGTATCAGATCAGCCCGCGACGCTGAGATTGCCCGCGGAAGACTTGCCGGTCCGACGGTCGGAAACGACCTCGAAGTTGACCTTCTGGCCTTCGTTCAAGCCACGCAGGCCAGCCTGCTCGACGGCGCTGACGTGGACGAAAACATCCTTGCCACCCTGATCAGGCTGGATGAATCCGTAGCCCTTCGTTGCGTCGAACCATTTAACAGTTCCCGTAGCCATGGGAGACGTCCTTCTAGATAAGCGCAGTCATCGGCCCGCGTGAGCGAACCGCTCGATATCGATGTATTTTTGGAAGAGTGGTCAGCATGCATCGGCTCAGATGCGAGGCCAATTCCCGGCCAAAATCGATGTTAAGAACTTAGGGAAATGGCGTCAGAGGCACAAGAGCCAACACTACTTATTTTTATTGGCTCTAGCTATGCTGGAGAGAGCCATTTCACCTCCCCAGCATTGTGCGTTGCGACAGCGTTGCTTCACTCGTTGCTGAAGTCTTCGTCATTTGAGGCCAGCGCTGCATAAGCGCAGCACACGGCAGCGTCGGGATCCCATGCCCGGACTGCGGAAACCATCCAGAGGGCGCCCTCGAGATCGTTGCAAGGGTGACGCACACCCGTTCCCTGAACCCACCAAATCAGCACGACACGCGCTCCATTCTTCGATCAACTGAACGTAGCGGCACAGGCTTAAGAATGTGTCTCCAAATGCGCGTGCGCCGTCAATCCTGTGAAGATTGAGCTTGGCTCTGGCCTCGCCGGCGCCCGAGGTTGCGGCTGTGCGCCGCACGTCCTAGATTGCGTCCGTTCCAGCGGCAGCGACACGCCGGAATCATCGCGGGCTTGCCGGCTATGAAAAGAGCGCATCTGGAGGTTACGACATGGCGGGTTTGAGCGGTTTGCTGCGCGCGTTGACGGCCGCGCTCATGATGAACCTGGCAGCTGGCACGTACGCGCAAGCGGAAGATGGCGCTGCTTTCTACAAGGGCAAGACGGTTCGCTTCATCGTCGGCCTCGGCGTCGGCGGCGGCTTTGACGCTTATGCGCGCATGATCGCCCCCTATCTCGCCAAGGAACTCGATACAACCGTCATCGTGGAAAACCTGCCCGGCGCAGGTGGTCTACTCGCGCTCAATCAGATTTATGCGGCACAACCCGATGGCCTGCGCCTGCTCATTGTCAACGGCACGCCCGCGGCACTCGGCCAGCTGCTAGACCAGGACAACCTTCGCTACGATCTGACGAAGGTCGACCATCTGGGTGTCATCAGCGCCTATCCCTGGATCTGGCTCGCCGGCATCAAGACCGACATCAAGACCGTCGGTGACGCGATGAAGCCCGGCCAGAAGATTCGCTGGGGCGGCACGGGTCCGAGCGACGGCCCGGCCGATGGCGCCGCCGTCACCTGCGAAGTGCTGAAGCTCGATTGCCAGATCGTGCTTGGCTACAAGAGCAGCGGCGACATCGCCATCGCCATGGAGCGCGGCGAGATGGACGCGCTCTATCTTTCCGACAGTTCCGCCGCCAATTACGTGAAGAATGGCCAGGCGCGCGCCGTCGCCTCCATGGGCCGCACGCGCTCCGCCCTTCTCCCCGACGTCCCCTCGGTATTCGAGCAGGTGAAGCTCACGGCCGATCAGGAATGGTGGCTGGATTTCCGCGCCAACCTGAACGACCTCGGTCGCATTCTCATCACCACGCCGGGTGTGCCCGCCGACAGGCTCGCCTTCCTGCGCGGCGCCGTGAAGCGCGCATTGTCAAACCCCGAGCTCATTGCGGAAGGCGAGCGCACCCAGCGCTTCGTGGAATACCAGACGCCGGAGAAAGCGCTCGACACCACGAAGAAAGTGCTCAGCGTCATCTCGCCGGAACAGAAGGCGAAGCTCCGTCAGGTGATCTTCAAGAACAACTGAGCTGAAGTCACGGTGCCGGCGTCGTGCCGGCACCACTTCGCGCGGTGTCGCGATGGTGCATGTGCAGGAACAGCGCAATGTCCTCGCGCTCCGGCTTGCCAGCCCCGGCCGCCGCCTCGAAGAGCGACCGCTGCACGTCGCGCGGGAGGTCAGCCCAGCCCTTGATCACGGCGGCGCCAAGACAACGGAGGATTTCCTGTTCCTCCCCAGCATCGATCACCCCCAGCGCTTCGGAACCTAGGCCCCAACGGGCCAGAACGCGTGTCAGTGCGTTGTCGCTCTTTTCAACCATGGCCATCTTCCGTTTGAGCCGATGCGCATCAACGCGAATGCGGGCCGAAAGCTCCTGCGCTTGCCGTCCGCCCGATGCGGAGCCATGGTGCCCCTACCAAAGCGCGGAGAACACATGATCGGCCTTGCGGACATTGAGGCGGCGCGCGCCCGGATTGGCGACCAGATCCTCGATACACCTTGTCTCGAGGCCCGCGTTCTCTCCCAGATTACGGGCGCGCAGGTCTTCGTGAAATTCGAGAATTTGCAGTTCACGGCCTCGTTCAAGGAGCGTGGCGCCCTCAACAAGCTCACGACGCTGACACATTCCGAACGCGCGCGAGGCGTTGCAGCCATGTCCGCCGGCAATCACGCACAGGGCGTGGCGTTCCACGCTCGCCGCCTCGGCATTCCCGCTCTCATCGTGATGCCCTGCGCGACGGCGGCCCTCACCAAGATCGAGAACACACGGGCGCATGGCGCCGAGGTTGTTCTCTTCGGGGAAAGCCTCGCCGAGGCGCTGACACACGCGACTGCGCTCGCGGACGCGCGCGGCATGACCCTTATCCATCCTTATGACGACCCGCTGGTCATCGCAGGACAAGGCACTGTGGCGCTCGAGATGCTGGCCGCGCAACCGGACCTCGATATCGTAGTCGTGCCCATTGGCGGCGGCGGCTTGATGTCGGGCATGGCCATCGCACTGCGCGCCCTGAAGCCCGGCATCGAAATTATCGGCGTTCAGGTCGCGTCACATCCTGCGATGCGCGCAGCCATGACGGGCGAGCCCCTGCCTGAGACTGGCCCGACCATTGCCGATGGCATCGCCGTGAAGCACCCTGGCAAGCTCACGCAGGCGATCATCGCCGAGACGGTGGACGAAGTGCTGCTGGTTCCCGAATGGGCCATTGAAAAAGCTGTAGCGCACTTCCTCAATGTGGAGAAGACCGTCGCCGAAGGCGCGGGCGCGGCGGCTCTTGCTTGTCTTCTGGCTCATCCCGCGCGCTTCGAGGGCCGGAAGGTGGGACTCGTGCTGTCGGGCGGAAATATCGACGCGCGCTTGCTCGCCTCGGTGCTGATGCGCGAACTCGTACGCGAAAAGCGTATCGTGACGACGCGTATCCCGCTCGCCGACCGCCCCGGCCTGCTCGCGCGCGTGACGAGCGCCATTGCTGATGCAGGCGCCAACATCATCGAGGTCCAGCATCAGCGCAACTGGCTGGCTTTGTCTGCGAACGAGGCCACCGTGGATGTCGTCTTCGAGGCGCGGGACGCCGCCCATGCCGACGACGTGCTGGCGACGCTTCGCGCCCGTGGATTTCAGCCCTCGGTGCTCTGACCCGCCACCTTGCGGCACGGACTGCGAGCGAATAGCCTCACTCCCCATCAAGAGGCCTCAACGGCCCTGACTCTGGGGAGTGAAACAATGCAGCCTGCTCTGCGCCGCCGCTGGATGATTCTCGCCGCTTTGGGACTGGGGCTCTCCATGAGCGCCCCGGCCCGCGCCGAACCCCCCGCCGAATTCTTCAAGGGCAAGACCGTCCGCCTCGTCAACGGCGGCGCTGCGGGCAGCGGCTACGATCTCTATTCGCGTATGCTCGCGCCATGGCTCGCCAAGGAGCTGGGCGCCAACGTCATCGTCGAATCCCGGCCCGGCGCCGGCATGCTGACAGCCATGAACCACGTATGGACCGCCGCGCCCGACGGACTGACGCTGATGCTGGCACCGGGCGAAGGCGCTGTCCTCGCCAAGCTCACGGACGAGCCCGGCGTGCGCTTCGACCTGACGAAATTCTCCATTCTCGCACGCGTGAACACGGCGCCGCGTGTGCTCATCGTCAATCCAAAGGGGCCTTACAATACGATGGCGGATTTCGCTGCGTCCAAGAAGCAGATTTTCATTGGAGCCAACGGCAAGACGGACGGTGCCTCGGACACATCCGCCGTGCTCTGTCACGCCCTGAAGCTCAACTGCAAGATCATGATTGGCTACCCTTCTTCCAAAGAATTCGCCATGGCCGCCATGCGCGGAGAAGTGGACGGCACGGTACTCGTCGACGATTCAGCGTCGCGCTATTCTGAGGGCGAGCAATTGCGTCCCATCGGCGTCACCGCTCGCGAGCATTCAACGCTCATGCCCGATGTGCCAACCGTCTTCGAAGCCCTGAAGATCGACACGGAGGCGGCGTGGTGGCTCGACTTCCGCGAAGACGTCCGCAAGATCGGCCGCCTTCTCATCGTGCCGCCGGGCACGGATGCCGATCGCGTGGCCTACCTTCGCGATGTCTCGCGCAAGGTCCTGAACGATCCGGATGCTGTGGCCGAATTTGCCGCCCGCTTTCAGCCTGTGCTCTACGGCGAACCTGACGAAGTCGCTGGCCTCGTCAAGCGCGTGCTCGATGGCTCGCTCGGAGCCGAGCGCATCAAGCAGATCAAATACGTCATCACCGAGCAATATTACTGAGGCGGATCCTCGTCGGACGCCTTCAGCACCACCATGGACTGCCCGGCAAGGAACCAGCCATCCTTGCGCTCGACAGGTGCCGTTCCGCCGCCCTCGTATGCGGGATGCTCGCTCGACCAGTGTAGCTTCCAGCGGCGGCGCGCCGGCGGCGCAACGAGCGGATCGGGAATGCTGCGGCGGATGAGGTCGCGACCGAAATTCACCAGCAGCAGCCGGTCATCCCCGTGCGCACCAAAAAGGCGCAGCAGGAAAGCCTCCTCGCCGATCACCGAGCCATCGATCCCCGTGCGGGTCCGGCCGCTCAGAACCTCATCCTCACGCCGCATTTTCAGCAAGTCGCGGTAGAGCGCGACCGTGCTCGCATGGCGCGTGGTCTCGTCCCAATCCAGTTTGCAGGCCCGAAACGTCTCGACAGCGTCAGGAGCAGGCAGGCGCCCGCGCATTTCCGGAGCCGCCATATTCTCGAACTGATCGAGAAACAGTTCGCGACCTGACGCTACCATTTTGGCCAGATCGCCGGTGTGATCCGCGAAATAATAGAATGGCGCGGAAGAGTTGAACTCCTGCCCCTGGAAAAGCATCGGCGTGCCCGGCATCAGCAAGAGCAGCCCAGCCATGGCGCGCGCCCGTCCCGGCGATGTCAGTTGATGCAAACGCCTCCCCGTCGCGGAATTGGCGACCTGATCATGGTTTTCCGTGAAGATTATGAAGGGTTGCGCCGGACGGTCGAGGGCTGGCCGTCCGCGTCGCGCCAACTGGTGGAAATAGACCTGCCCTTGAAACAGGAATCCAT
>JAQGKN010000217.1 GCA_028290085.1 Hyphomicrobiales bacterium | reverse complement strand
AGCCCACTGGCCGCCTCGTCGTGGCCGATGTCATCCCAGCCGATGCCAATGCTGTCGACGATGTGAAAGCGCTGCTGGGCTTCGCCTGGCAGGGCGGCTTTCTGATGGCCGCCTGTCTCGGGCTGGTGGCAACCTTCTTTTCTGATTACCGCAAGCTGCGCGACGAGATCGGCCTGACGCGGTATTCCACGCAGGACATCGAGACGTTGTTCTCTGCTCACGCCTTCGCCGCGACGCGCGCGCCCGTCAATATCGGGCACAATCAATCGCGCATGATGTTTGTGGCGGCGCCGCTCTAAGCGGCGTCACACAAGCGCAATAGCAGCGACGAGGCGCCCGTAATCGGCCTCGCCGCGATGCACGGAACGGCGATAGCTATAGAAGCGCGTCTCGTCGGCATAAGTGTCGAGATCGAGACTTTCGAAATGCCCGGCACCCGCGTCGCGCACACGCGCGCCGATATAGCCGGGGAGGTCGAACATCGCATGATCCTCGCGCGATGACGGCGTGAAGAACCGCGCGTTCTTGCGATCCTCGTCGACGAAGCGTGTTCGGAACTCCGGGCCTACTTCGTAAGACTCGCGTCCAATCGTTGGCCCAAGCACTACATGGATCGCGGGACGTGACGCGCCGAGTTCTTCCATCGCCTGCAGCGTTGATTCGAGCACGCCGGTGAAGGCGCCCTTCCATCCCGCATGGGCCGCGCCGATGACGCCCGCCTGCGCCTCGCTGAACAGCAGAATGCCGCAATCGGCTCCCGTCACACCGAGCGCAAGCCCGCGCGTGCGCGTCACCAGCGCATCGCAGGGCGGGCGCGCATCGTCGGCGAAGGGCGCATCGACAATCGCGCAGTCGGGCGAATGCACGAGGTAAGGCACTAGGAAACGACTGGGTTCGACACCGAGCCCAGCAGCCATGCGCGCCCTGTTTTCAGCGACGGCACGCGGTTCGTCGCGCGATCCAGCGCCGCCGTTCAGGCTGGCATAGACGCCATCCGACACGCCGCCCTGACGGGTGAAAAAGGCGTGGCGCACGCCCGGAAACTCAAGTGCTTCGGCGCGAAGGGCATGCTCTATCGCCTCAGACATTCGGCACCTCGCGCACGAACCCGGGGAGCGGCGGCGTTCCGCGCGGCACAACCGCCAAGACCTTGAACAGCGTGCCCATGCCGAAAGATTTCGCGCCGCCCGGGCCGACGAAGGTTTCCGCCGTCACCAATCGTTCGAACGCCTGATCGATGGATTTCGCCTGTTCCAGCGTGGCCTTTCGCTTGAGCGTGGTCGCCCGCTGCTCGATCCCGAGACGCATCAGAAACTCGCCCTGCGCCGCAGGTCCTTGCACCTCGGCACCCGCGGCGACCGCCGCGCGCGTCAGCGCCGCGAAGTCCACATGCGCCGTGAGATCGGCTTCCCCAGGTTCCGCCAGCGGATCGACAGAGCGATGGTTCTTGAGGGCCTGCAAGGTTTCGCCAAGCCCCGTCTCCACATGGCCGTAGTCGATCACCAGCGCGGCGCAGCCGTCTTTTGCAATCCGCTGCGCCAGCACATTCATGATCTGGTGCGAAGTAGGGCTGATTTCGAGCACGCTGCCATCGGGAGCCTGCGCGACCAGATGAGGCTCGGGCTCGCTCGACACGCCAAAACCCAGCGCGCCGGTCTCCGTCAGCCCGACGAGACGCAGGCACCAGCCACGCGGCGTCTTGACGTAATGGCGCACCGGCATTGCATCGAAGAATTCGTTGGCAATGACGATGGCCGGACCTTCCGGCACGTCCTCGAGCGCGCTGTGCCAGGTCACCGACACCCCCGCGCGCGCCAGCGTGCGCCGCTGCGCCTCGATCAGCACCGGGCTCGTTTCGACGAGATGCACATCAAGCGCGGCGAAAAAGGCCGGAGCCACGCGCGCGGCCCGCAAGGCGTCAGCCATCAAGGGGCCGCGCCCCGGGCCAAGCTCGACCAGCGACACGCGCTCGGGAGAGCCCAGCGCCGCCCACGCCTCGGCCGCCCATAGCCCGATCAGCTCGCCGAACATCTGCGACACCTCGGGCGCAGTCACGAAATCGCCCGACGCGCCGAAGGGATCGCGCGTCATGTAATAGCCGAACTCGGGATGTCCGAGCGCAACCGCCATGAAGGTCTCGACCGGCAACGGCCCGTCGGCGGCAATCGACTCGCGCAGGATATTAGCAAGCTTGCTCATGCAATCTGTTCCGTGCGTCGACGACGCGCATAGAAGATGAAGGCGAGACCAGCAAGGATCAGCGGCACGGACAGCAACATCCCCATGGTTGCACCGCCGAAGAGAAAGCCGAGTTGCGGATCAGGTTCCCGATAGAACTCGCAAATGATCCGCGCGATGCCGTAGCCGGTGGCGAAAAGCCCTGTCGTCAGCCCCGGCCGCCGCAGCGCCCCCATGCGAACCGCGATCTGCAATACGAGCAGCAGCACGAGCCCCTCGAGCGCCGCCTCGTAAAGCTGGCTCGGGTGACGCGGAAAGGGGCCAGCATCGGGGAACACCATCGCCCAAGGCACATCGCTCGGGCGGCCCCACAGTTCAGGCTTGATGAAATTGGCAATGCGGCCAAGCAGGATACCAATAGGGGTTACCGCCGAGCAGACATCCGCCACCGACAACACCGGCACTTTGTGGCGGCGCGCGAACAGCCAGATACCGAGGCTCGCACCCGCAAGCCCGCCATGGAAGGACATGCCTCCCTTCCAGACCGCCGGGATCTCGGCTGGGTGCGCGAGGAAGAAATCGAGATTGTAGAACAGCACATAGCCGATACGGCCGCCGAGAACGACGCCCAGTGCCGCATAGACGAGCAGATCGTCGAGGCTCATGACGCTGGGCCGGGGACGGCCGCCCCAGAAGACATCCTGCGCCACGATGCGGCGCGCCAGCCACCAGCCGAGCACGAGCCCGGCGATATAGGCGAGCGCATACCAACGGATCGGCAGAGGGCCAATCTCGATCAGCACAGGATCAATGACTGGATAGGTCAGGATGAAAGTCGGCATCGGGTCCTTTCCAGAGCCAGAACGTCCGGCCAGAAATAGAAACGGTGTGATGCGACGGGAGGGCGCCAGCGTCAAGGCGAGCCGTAGCCGCGCGCCCACACTTGCGCGCAGACGCTGAAAAGCCCATGTCAAACCTGTTGCAGCCCGGCTTACCGAGCCCTCACGAGAGATCCGATCGATGCCCCAGACCCGTAGCCCCCTCTTCGACAACATGGCGCGTCTCGCCACCGATGCGGCTGGTCTCGCCCAGGGTGTGCGTCGCGAAGCCGAGACACTGGCGCGCACGCAGATCGAACGTCTGCTCTCGACCATGGATGTTGTAACCCGCGAAGAATTCGAGGCCGTGCGTGACATGGCCATTCTGGCGCGTGACGAGAACGACCGTCTGTCGGCCCGTATCGAAGCGCTCGAAATGAAACTTGCTGGAAGTGACGCAGGTGCGGCCGCAAATACCGGGAATGATCCTTCGATCTGACGCAAACGCCGCGCAAATTACACTGCGCGGCGAAATGACTCGGGGCCGCAAAGCTATGGGCTGTGGACACAGCGGTGAGGGCGATAGACGCGAGCTCACGAATCTTGGACCGTGCGAGCCGTTGGACGTCGAGTTAGACGTTCTGCCGCAACTGCGTATATTCGGATAGCAGACTGATTCGTTGGGTTTTTCGGTGTCGAGCCGAAATCGACGGAGGAAAGTTTCTGCAACGAGTGTCGCTGCGTTCGCCCAAGAGTCACACCGCGTTCAGCACTCAGTTTCCCGAGGCTTCTGCCTATGTCCGTCATGCAACTCGAGCTTGAACGCGCCGAACATCCTGTGGATGTTGTCGAGCGCATCGCGTCGAGTAACGAATGGTGTTTCGACCGCGAGGACGACGACGAGATTTCGATCTCCGTCGGAGGCGGCTGGACCGATTATCACGTTGCCTTCACCTGGCTTCCCAATGTCGAGGCCCTGCACGTCGCCTGCGCCTTCGATGTGAAGGTGGCAGATCGCCGCCGCACCGAAATTCTCAACCTTGTTTCACTCATCAACGAGCAACTCTGGGTCGGCCATTTCGGTCTCTGGGAATCGGAGAACGTCGTGATCTTCCGCCACGCCATCGTGCTGTCGGGAGGGGCCGAGCCAAACCCGCAGCAATGTGAAGCGGTCCTCAAGGCTGCCATTTCCGCCTGCGAGCGCTATTATCAGTCCTTCCAATTCGTGATGTGGGCTGGAAAGACAGCGCGCGAGGCGTTGGAAACCGCCATGTTCGAAACAATCGGCGAGGCCTGATGAGCTTGAGCGAGACCGCCCTACCTGCCTCCCTCGTTCTCGTGGGCGCGGGCCGCATGGGCGCGGCCATGATGACAGGCTGGCTCGGCATGGGAATGCCGGGCGCGTCCATCACGGTTCTGGACCCCTCACCGCAGGACGAGCTGGTCGCCGCCTGCAAATATCGCGGCATTGCGCTCAATCCTCCCGCTGACAGCATCGGGCCGCCCGAAGTTCTCGTGCTCGCGATCAAGCCGCAGATGCTGGATGCCGCAGCTCCCGCGCTCACAAGCCTGATCGGCCCCGGCACGCTCGTGCTCTCGATCCTGGCGGGCAAGCGCATAGGCGACATCGCATCGCGGCTCGCCGGCGCCAGCGCGATCGTACGCGCCATGCCCAACACGCCCGCCGCCATCCGGCGTGGCATCAGCGGCGTGGCAGCCAATTCGGCGGTCACGGCGCGCCAGCGCGCGCTTGCACAGGCCTTGCTCGGCGCTGTCGGCAAGGTTGAATGGCTTGATGACGAAGCACTGATCGATGCTGTTACCGCCGTCTCCGGCTCCGGCCCGGCTTATGTGTTCTATCTCGCCGAATGCTTGGCCCGAGCCGGTGAAGCCGCCGGTCTTCCGGCCGATCTGGCCATGCGGCTGGCCCGCGCCACCGTCGAGGGTTCAAGCGAATTGATGCATCGTTCGCCGGAATTCGAACCCGGCACATTGCGGGAAAACGTGACGTCGCCCGGCGGCACCACGGCCGCAGCCCTTCAGGTTCTGATGGGCGATGAGGGAATGGAGCCGCTGATGCGCGACGCCGTTGCCGCGGCTCTGCGCCGCGCCGGTGAGCTTTCCGGCTGAGGCACCTTGGACGTCGGCGCCGCGAGGACTAGATAGACGGGGAGCCCGTCATCCAGGAGGCCGCCAATGTCCACGCAAGACTCCAATCCCGAGCCGCTGCCCCACGATCCGCTGAAGGCGGCTGTCGAGGCGGAAGCCGTGATGGATGAGGGCACGCCCCGTGAGCCGGAGCCGTCCGACACAGGCGCGCATGCCACCCACAAGGACAAGCGCAAGGAGATCATTGTCGCGCTGATTGAACTCGCCGCCGAGCATCGGTGGGAGGACATCACCATGACCGATGTCGCGGCCCGCGCCGGTCTCACGCTTTCCGACTTCCGCGATTTCTTCCCCTCGAAAGGCGCGATCCTCGCCGCCTTCTCGCGCATGATCGACAAAGTCGTGCTCGACGGAACGTCGGACGATCTCACCGCTGAGCCCGCCAAGGAGCGCCTTTTTGACGTGCTGATGCGCCGGCTCGACGCCATGGCGCCCTATCGCGAGGGATTGCAAGGCGTGATGGAATGGGCGCGGCGCGATCCGGTTTCCGCCGTGGCGCTCAATCAGGTCGCGGTCAATTCGATGCGCTTCATGCTGGAGGCCGCCGACATTTCCGCTGAAGGCCCCGTCGGCAGCATCAAGTTGCAAGGGTTGGTACTTGCCTGGTCACGTGTTCTCGACGTCTGGTTCCGCGACGACGATCCTGCCTATGCCCGCACCATGGCTGCGCTCGATCGTGAGCTGACGCGCGGCCAGCGTCTGGTGGCACGCGCCGAGGACGTGAACCGGCTCGCAGCGCCATTGCGCTCGTTGGCACGTGCGCTGCTCAGCCCGAGTCGCAGCCGTGAAACGCCGCGCACGCGGGAACGCTGGAGAGATGTGGAAGAAGAACGCGAGGAGCGTCGCGCCCACACGCTCTGAACCTCAGACCGGCACACGCACCGTAGCGCGCAAGCCCCCGAGTGGGCTCGTGCTCAACTGAATGTCTCCGCCGTGCGAGCGAGCAATATCGCGCGCGATGGCGAGACCAAGGCCCGTGCCAAAACCCTCTTCCAGCGTGCGCGCTTCGTCGCGGCGATAGAAGGGGCGAAACACGTCCTCGCGTTCGTCGACAGGAATGCCCGGTCCGTCGTCATCGACATGGAT
>JAQGKN010000147.1 GCA_028290085.1 Hyphomicrobiales bacterium | reverse complement strand
GCCCGCAACGAGTATCGGCGTGACCGGCGGCCTGCTCTTCTTCGGCATGGCAATGATCCCGATCCTCGCGGGTGCGTCCAACGATTCGCTCGACGAGCGCGGCCTGAGCGACGGTCACCATGTATGGCTCGAGATCAACCGCCCCGCCCGCATCTACTCGCTAGAACAGCCCGATCTCGGCACGGACCCGCCGGTCTATGCCGCCATGCGTGACCGGGGCGGGCCGGGACGCAGCGATACGCTGACCTTCGGCACATTCCTGGGGAATGACCGGCCCTGGCTGCACGTCAATCTGGAATCCGCTACGCTGTCTGCCCCCGGCAGCACCTTCGCCACGGCTATCAGGCATCAAGCCACACAGGCCGGGATGGCGATCCTGGGCCTTGCCGATCCCTCCATTCTTGCGACGCGTTTCGGAAAGTTTCAGGTCGCCGATGTCCTGCTGGTGCCCGACGGCAGCGCGAAGGCCGGCCTCGACTGTCTGGCATTCCAGCTCACCGGCAAGAATTCTGTCCTGCATATCGAGGGGCTCGCCTGCGAGTCCCCCGACCGCCACATAGATCGCGCCGCCCTGTCCTGCATGATCGACCGGATAGATCTCGTCTCGGCGCAACGCGAGCGCGGCGCCGGAGCTTTCTTTGCAAAGGCCGAAGCAGGCAGGCGGCGCGAATGCGGCCGTCCCGGCGCGCTGCGCTCTGCCCTGATCCCCATCGTCAAGCCGGAGCGCCGCGGCCGTATCGTGGCGTTCAAGTGAGGTCAGAGCTGGACAAGACCAAAGAACGATCAACCAAACGCCGCCCTGCGCGTTATCGGCACAGGAGCTGACAAAGGGGAACCGGTATGACGAAGTTGAACGGGCAACAGAGACGAAACGGTCTCAGACATATCGCTTGGGTGGCAGGTGCGCTCGCCGGTATTACCCTCTGCGCGTCCATGGCTGAGGCCCAGCAGAGGGCTCGCCGCCCGCTCGCGCCACCGCTGACAATCCAGCGCCGCAGCTTCCTTGACGCCGGACCCATCGTCCCGGTCGGCAGCCTGAGCAATTACATGACGGTCAATACGATTTTGAACGTGCCGATCTACGCCAGCTACGCGCCGGATCTCTTCGGCGGCGATGTTCTGCCGCGCCGTTTCGACCCGCCGGGTCGTCCGCAGCCGCTCTTCGAGTTCTCGACCGGACGCGGCGGACCCTGAACACCGCCTCCGTCAGCCGGCGATCTTGCCGAGTGCGGCGACGATGGCATCGCCCATCGCAACCGTGCCGACCGTTGCTTCGCCGGGCGTCGCAATATCCTTCGTGCGCAGGCCTGAGGCCAGCACATCGGCAATCGCCTTGTCGAGCATGTCGGCGGCATCGCCCAGGCCGAAGGAATAGCGCAGCGCCATTCCGAAAGAGCCGATCATCGCAATCGGGTTGGCAATGCCCTGCCCAGCGATATCGGGCGCTGAGCCGTGCACGGGCTCATAGAGAGCCTTGCGCTTGCCCGTCTTGGGGTCGGTCTCACCGAGCGAGGCCGAAGGCAGCATGCCGAGCGAACCGGTGAGCATCGCTGCCACGTCGGAAAGCATGTCGCCGAACAGATTGTCGGTCACAATCACGTCAAACTGCTTGGGCCAGCGCACCAGCTGCATGCCGAGCGCATCGGCAAGCTGATGCTCGAGCTGCACGTCGGCATAGTCGCGCTTGTGGAGCGCGGTGATGACTTCGTTCCAGAGCACGCCTGATTTCATGACGTTGCGCTTCTCGGACGATGTCACCTTGTTGCCGCGCTTGCGCGCGAGCTCAAAGGCAACGCGACCGATGCGCTCGATCTCGTAGGTGTCGTAGACCTGCGTATCGATGCCGCGCTTCTGGCCGTTGCCGAGGTCGATGATCTGCTTGGGCTCGCCGAAATAGACGCCGCCCGTCAGCTCGCGCACGATCATGATGTCGAGGTTTTCGACGATCTCACGCTTCAGCGAGGAGGCGTCCGCGAGCGCCGGGTAGCAGATGGCCGGGCGCAGATTGGCGAACAGCTTCATGTCCTTGCGCAGGCGCAGCAGACCCGCCTCGGGGCGGACGTCGTAGGGAACACCATCCCATTTCGGGCCGCCGACGGCGCCGAAGATCACGGCATCGGCGGCCATGGCGAGCGCCATGTCGGCTTCGCTGATGGCCTGTCCGTGCGCGTCATAGGCGCAACCACCGACGAGGCCGGTCTGGGTCTCGAAGCTGGCGACGCCCTGCCCGCCGAACCAGTTGGCAACCTTGACGACCTCGCTCATGACTTCGGGGCCGATCCCGTCGCCGGGCAGGAGAAGGAGATTGTGCGTTGCCATGGCAGGTCTCAGCTCTGGAGGATGACGAAAAGGGAGGCGCGATTGCTAGCCGCTGGGCCGCGCCTTGGCAAGCGCCGGGCTCGGCGGCCGGACGAGCATAGCGGCCCGATGAGTCGGAAAGCCGATGTTAAGACTGCTGCGTTACGGTGGACGAGTATTTTAGGCCAAGCATTTTTCTCTATGTGTTTTTCAAGGGTGTTTTCATGTCGAAGTCCCCCCCTGTGTGGGTGGCCGTTCTGGTCGCCAGCGTCATCGGCATCTTGTCCGTCATACTCTTCACGCATTCCTCCCACGGCGAGGCGCCGCCGGCCGTGGCGGCCATGACCTTCTCGAACTATCCGCCACAAAAGGTGGTCTATCAGGTCACGGACGGCGAAGGCCTGATGAACCGCGGGTATAACGTCAGGGTGCTCGGCACGGCAGCCAATCACATCAAGGCGCTGGGGCCCAAGAACATCGATCTTCGAATGGTGCTGTTAGGAGACGGCATCAAGCTGCTGCAATCGGCCAACGGCGATCAGGCCTTGCGCAAACGGATCAATGAGCTGAAAAGCCAGGGCGTGAAGATCCTGATCTGCCGCAACACGATCATCGCTCAGGGCATTGATCCCGATAGCGATCTCTATGACGTCAAGCCGTCCGACATCGTTCAGGCCGGCGTTGCCGAAGTCACCGCGCTTCAGCAGCAGGGCTTCGTCTATATTCGCCCCTGATCGGAGGACGATGGCCGGGAAAGAACCCGGCCATCCAGAGGGTGGCGACTACTTCACGACCATTTCCGTGAACGGCCAGACATAGGCCTGCAGCATCACGAATGCGCCCACGAGGCACGCCAGCGCGACCGAGTGCCAGAACACGAAGCGCAGGATCGAGCCTTCATGACCAAACCAATTGGTAGCGGTCGAGGCGACGACGATCGATTGCGCATCGATCATCTTGCCCATCACGCCACCCGAGGAATTGGCCGCCGACATCAGGATCGGCGACAAGCCAAGCTGTTCGGACGTGATCTTCTGCAACCCGCCGAACAGGACGTTGGACGCAGTGTCCGATCCCGTCAGCGCGACGCCGAGCCAGCCAAGCAGGGTGCCGAAGAAGGGATAGAGGATGCCCGCCCCCGCAAAGGCGAGGCCCAGCGTCGCGTCAATTCCTGAAAAGCGCGTCAGCGTGCCGATCGACAGCATGGCCGCGATGGTGACCAGCGAATAACGCGTGATCCACAACGTCTCGCCATAGGCCTTCACCAGCCGGCCCGGCGAATAACGCATGACGAAGCCCGACAGGATCGCCGCCAGCAGGATTCCGGTGCCCGTATAGGACAGGAAGCTGAACTCGAAGATGGCGCCTTCCGGCGCGGCCTTGGCGACGACGGGCGGCACCTTGGCGATCAGGTTGTGCAGGCCTTCGATCGGGATCTTGGGCGAGAACATCGGGTTCACGATGCCCTTGTACCAATTGGTGCCCCAGATCGCGACGATCACCGAGAGAATGATCCACGGCGTCCAGGCCCACATGATTTCGCGCGACGTGCCCTTCTTCACGAGCGGCGCAACGGGCGCCGTGGCGGCGGAATCATCCTTCGTGCGCAAGGCCGGTGACGTCCAGAGTTCCGCCGGCTGCCAGACTTTCAGGAACAGCGTCAGACACGCCATAGAGACAATCGATGCCCCGATATCGACGATCCACGGGTTGACGAAGTTCGAGATCAGGAATTGCGGCACGGCGAACGAGATGCCGCAGACCAGAATGGCCGGCCAGACCGCCATCATTCCGCGGAAACCCGCGAAAGCGGCAATAAGCCAGAACGGCACGATCAGCGAGAACAGCGGCAACTGCCGCCCGACCATGGCGCCCAGCAGGAAGGGATCGAGGCCGGTGACCGTTGCGAGCCCCTGGATCGGAGTGCCCAACGCGCCGAATGCAACCGGCGCCGTATTGGCGATCAACGATAGGCCGGATGCTGCCAGC
>JAQGKN010000189.1 GCA_028290085.1 Hyphomicrobiales bacterium | reverse complement strand
AAGGCCCGGCGCGGCTGAGCTGCACCGGTCGGCGACGATCAGGCCTTGTGGAGTGCGCCGACCGGAAAGGTTTCAATCGTCAGTTCGGCGATCTTGCGCAGATCGTCGCGCGTGGCGCCGGCGGCGGCCTGCACGCCCATGCCCTGAAGCACGGTGGATAGAAAACGCGCCATGACGTCGGGATCGGAGGTTGGCGGAAGGTCGCCCTCCGTCTTCGCACGCTCGAACCTATGGCGCAGCGCTTCTTCATCCGCAGCGCGCCGGCATGCCAGTTCGGGGGGAATGGCTTCCGAGCCCGACCCACAGGCGAGGCCCGCCTGAACGAGAAGGCAGCCGGGCGGATTGTCGGGGTCGGTCAGCTTGTCGGCGGTTCCCAGAAGGATGCGCGCGGCGGTTTCGCGCGCGTTCGGGGCGTCCAGCACGAAGCGCATGAACTCGGCGCGCAGCTGTACATAGCGATCGAGCGCAGCCCTCAACAGGCCTTCCTTGTTTCCGAAGGCGGCGTAGAGGCTTGGCGAGTTGATGCCCATCGCCTTCGTCAGCTCTGACAGCGATGCGCCCTCGTAGCCCTTGCGCCAGAACACGTTCATGGCGCGATCGAGGGCCACGTCCTTGTTGAACGCCCGCGGTCGACCCATGGCCATTGCGTCTCTCCTTAGAATTATTTATCGTTCATTACATAAGCCTCTTGACGCGGGGCGTCCACCCGTACATTTGTATCGTTCGATACAGAAGTGCGGGAGCAAGCCATGAGTCGTTCCGATCACCCTTCTAACGCGTCCTCAGGCCTACGTCGCCGGTTGCTTGTTGCGACGGCTGCGCTTGTGCTCGTTGGAGGCGGCGTTCCCTTCTACCTCGCCACGCATGAGCAGCCCGCGCAGGCTCAGGGGGCCCCGGTGCCGCCCGCAGCTATTCCGGTCTCAGTCGCGACGGTCGAGCTGAAGCAGACCGCGCTATGGGATGAATTCTCGGGTCGGCTCGAGGCCGTGGAGCGGGTCGATGTCCGGTCCCGCGTCGCAGGCGCCGTGCAGGCTCTGCATTTCAACGAAGGCCAGCTCGTCAAAGCGGGCGATCTGCTGGTGACGATTGATCCGGCACCCTTCGAAGCCGAAGTTCGCCGCGCTGAAGCGCAGGTCGCGGCTGCCGCGGCGCGGGTTGCGCTGACGGCTGGAGACCTTGATCGCGGCCAGAAGCTCTGGGATTCTCGCACTGTCTCGCAGCGCGACCTCGACACCCGGGTGAATGCGCAGCGCGAGGCGCAGGCCAATCTCCAAGCCGCGCAGGCAGCACTGCAATCGGCACGGCTGAACCTCGACTATACGCAAGTGCGTGCGCCCATTGAGGGGCGGGTGGGGCGTCGCGAAATCACGGTCGGCAATCTCGTGGCGGCCGGGCCGGGGGCTGCGTTGCTGACGACGCTGGTTTCCGTCAGTCCGATTTACGCGAGCTTCAATGCCAACGAGGCCGTGGTGCTGCGGGCGCTCAAGAATGCGCCCGACGGCTCGGGCGGCCGCGCCGATCTGGCGCGCATCCCCGTCATGATGGCGACCAGCGAGCGCGATGCCGCGCTAGTCGAGGGAAAGCTCCAGCTCATCGACAATCTGGTGGATGCGCAGAGCGGCACCGTGCGCGTGCGCGCGGTCTTTTCAAATGCGGATGGCGCGCTGATGCCGGGGCAATTCGCGCGGTTGCGCATGGGGCACGTCAACGCCGAACCGGCGCTGCTGGTCGACGAACGCGCTGTTGGCACCGATCAGGACAAGCGCTTCGTGCTCGTGGTCGACGCCCAGAATCACGCGGTCTATCGCGCGGTGCAGCTCGGCGAGGCCGTCGATGGCCTACGCATCGTCAAGAGCGGCCTGTCGGCGGGCGAGCGCATCGTCGTCAATGGCCTGCAGCGCCTGCGCCCCGGCGCCATCGTCGATCCGCAGATAGTTGCGATGGGCGCGCGCGGCGGTGCCCGTCTCGCCGCCAGCCATGTCCCGCAGAACTGAACCTACGGCACGCCCGAGGATATCGACATGAACCTCTCTCGCTTCTTTATCGACCGCCCGATTTTCGCGGGTGTGCTGTCGGTCCTGATCTTCGTCGCGGGCCTGCTTGCGCTTCTGTCGATGCCGATCTCGGAATATCCCGAAGTCGTGCCGCCTTCGGTGGTGGTCCGCGCGCAATATCCCGGCGCGAGCCCGAAGGTCATCGCGGAAACCGTTGCGACGCCCATCGAGGAAGCCATCAACGGCGTTGAGAACATGCTCTACATGTCGAGCCAGGCGACGACGGATGGGCTGATGACGCTCACCGTTACCTTCCGGCTCGGCACCGATGCCGACAAGGCGCAGCAGCTTGTGCAAAACCGCGTCGCCCGCGCAGAGCCCCGTCTGCCGCAGGAGGTGCGCACGCTGGGCGTCACCACGATCAAGAGCTCGCCCGACCTGATGATGGTCGTTCACGTCCTGTCGCCCAACGACCGCTATGACGTGACCTACCTGCGCAATTATGCTGTGCTGAACGTCAAGGATCGGCTGGCGCGCGTCGAGGGGGTCGGCGACGTGCAACTGTTCGGCTCCGGCGATTATTCCATGCGCATCTGGCTCGATCCGCAGAAGACCGCGGAGCACGGGCTTTCCGCTGGCGATGTCGTGCAGGAAATCCGTGCGCAGAATGTGCAGGCGGCTGCTGGCGTCGTCGGCTCATCTCCCGGAGCACCCGATCTGGACCTGCAATTGTCGATCAATGCGCAGGGACGTTTGCAGAGCGAAGCTGAATTTGGCGAGATGGTCGTGAAGGCCGGTGCCAATGGCGAAATCACGCGGCTGCGCGATATAGCCCGCATCGAACTCGGGGCCTCGGATTACGCCTTGCGTTCACTCCTGAACAACAAGCCGGCCGTCGCCGTCCCGGTTTTCCAGGCGCCCAATTCCAACGCAATCGAGATCTCCGACAACGTCCGCAAAGTCATGGCCGAGATCAAGCAGAACATGCCTGATGGTGTCGACTACGATATCGTTTACGACACCACGCAATTCGTGCGCGCCTCCATCGAGGCGGTGGTGCACACGCTGCTCGAAGCGGTGCTGCTCGTCGTGCTCGTGGTCGTCGTGTTCCTGCAGACGTGGCGCGCGTCCATCATTCCGCTGCTCGCAGTGCCGGTTTCCATCGTCGGCACGTTCGCGGTTATGCACGTGCTCGGCTTCTCGATCAACGCGCTCAGCCTGTTTGGGCTCGTGCTGGCCATCGGCATCGTGGTGGACGACGCGATTGTCGTCGTCGAAAATGTCGAGCGGAACATCGAGGAGGGTCACGCCCCTCGCGAGGCGACGTACCGCGCGATGCGCGAAGTCTCGGGCCCGATTATCGCAATCGCGCTCGTCCTGGTCGCGGTCTTTGTGCCGCTCGCCTTCATCACCGGATTGACGGGGCAGTTCTATCGGCAGTTCGCGCTCACCATCGCGATCTCGACCGTCATCTCGGCGATCAATTCGCTCACCCTGTCTCCCGCACTTGCCGCACTGCTACTGCGCGGCCATGGTGAGAAGAAGGACGGGCTGACGCGCTTCATTGATGGAGCCTTCGGCTGGTTCTTCCGCGGGTTCAACAAGGTGTTTTTGCGCGGCTCCTCCGTGTATGGCGGCGGCGTGCGCAGCATTGCTTCGCACAAGGCGATGGCTATGGGCGTCTACGTCGTGCTGCTCGGCGCAGCCGGCTTCCTCTTCCAGGCCGTGCCGGGCGGCTTTGTGCCCGGGCAGGACAAGCAATATCTCGTCGGCTTCGCGCAGCTTCCTGACGGTGCCACGCTCGACCGCACCGAAGAGGTGATCCGTCGTATGAGCGACATCACCCTGAAGCAGCCCGGCGTCGACAATGCGATCGCCTTTCCGGGTCTCTCGATCAACGGCTTCACCAACAGCTCTAACGCGGGCATCGTGTTCGTGGGCCTGAAGAGTTTCGACCAGCGGACGACGCGCGAGCTCAGCGGTGGTGCAATCGCCATGCAGTTGAACCAGAAGTTCGCCGGCATTCCAGATGCGTTCATCGCCATGTTCCCGCCGCCGCCCGTGCAGGGGCTCGGCACGATTGGTGGCTTCAAGCTGCAGATTCAGGACAGGGGCAGGGCGCGGCTATGAGGCGCTGGACGAGGCCACCAAGGCTTTCCTTGCCAAGGCGCGGCAGGCGCCGGAACTGGCGGGTCTTTTCACCGGCTTCCAGATCAACGTGCCGCAGCTTTTCGCCGACTTCGACCGCGTGAAGGCGCGCCAGCTCGGCGTTGCCGTGACGGACGTGTTCGAAACGATGCAGATCTATCTCGGCTCGCTCTATGTGAATGACTTCAACAAATTTGGCCGGACTTATTCGGTGCGCGTGCAGGCCGATGCGCCGTATCGCGCGCGGGCCGAAGATGTTGGGCGCTTGCAAGTGCGCTCGAAGAGCGGCGAGATGATTCCGCTGTCGGCTCTGCTGAAAGTCGAGGCGACGGCGGGCCCCGAGCGCGCCATGCGCTACAACGGTTTCCTTGCCGCCGACGTGAACGGCGGCGCGGCACCAGGCTATTCGACTGACCAGGCGCAGGCTGCCGTAGCGCGGATTGCGGCGGAAACACTTCCGAAGGGTTTCAGCTTCGAATGGACCGAGCTGACATACCAGCAGATCATGGCTGGAAATTCGTCGCTCCTCGTGTTTCCGCTGGCGCTGCTGCTCGTCTTCCTCGTGCTCGCTGCGCAATATGAAAGCCTGACGTTGCCGATCGCCATCGTCATGATTGTGCCGATGGGGCTGCTCGCAGCACTCACCGGCGTGTGGCTCACGGGTGGCGACAATAACATCTTCACGCAGATCGGCCTCATCGTCCTGGTCGGGCTGTCTGCCAAGAATGCGATCCTGATCGTGGAATTCGCGCGAGAACTGGAACTGGCAGGTCGAAATCCCATCGAGGCTGCGATCGAGGCGAGTCGGTTGCGTCTGCGCCCGATCCTGATGACGTCACTTGCCTTTGTGATGGGCGTGCTGCCGCTCGTAACCTCGACGGGCGCTGGCGCCGAAATGCGCCGCGCCATGGGTGTCGCAGTGTTCTCGGGCATGATCGGCGTCACGGCTTTCGGCTTGTTCCTCACACCGGTCTTCTACGTGCTGTTGCGCCGGCTTGCCGGAAACCGCCCGCTGAAGCGTCACGACGAGGCATCACCGCATGAAGCGCTGGTGTCCGTCCCGCACCCCTCCACCGTCCCCGCAGAATAGAAAGTCATTCAGATGAGTGCTGTCATGAATCTCTCCATGTATCGCGGTTCGGTTCCCGTATTCCTGCGAGGCCTGCATATACTCGACACGCTGCTCGACAAGGCTGAGGCCTTCGAACATGAAGCTGGCCTCACGCCGGGCTCGCTTGTCGCGGCGCGGCTTGCCGAGGACATGCTGCCACTTTCCGGCCAGGTGCAACGCGCGAGCGACGCCTCGAAACTCGCGGCCGTGCGGCTGACAGGCCTCGAAGCGCCGCGCTTTGAGGATGTCGAGACGACCTTCGCGCAATTGCATGAGCGGATCGCGAAGACCATTGCGTTTCTGCAAACAGTCGATGCGAGTGCAATGGATGGAGCGCATGAGCGCGAAGTCATCGTGCGTGCGGGCAAGACCGAGAAGACGTTTCGGGGCGACGACTATCTGTTCGCCTTCGCTATTCCCAACTTCTTCTTCCACGTCACGACTGCCTACGCGATCTTGCGCCACAAGGGTGTAACGATCGGCAAGCTCGATTTTCTCGGGGGCTGAGCGAGTACTTACGACGCAAGGGAGGAAGCGACAGGGCGCCGTGGGACGGCGCATAGATCCGTCGCTTCCGCCCTTGCCTTTCAGCGTGCAGTTAGCGACGCATCCACAGCATCGCACTTTCGAAATGCACGGCGCAGGCTCTCGCATCATTTGCTTCAAACATATTTCGTGCTGCCCTCAGCTGCTGAGTGACCATGTTTCGCCTATCCCCCTGCGGCATGGCGGCCATCTGTCTCTCGGCGGCAGTGAAGCGCGCTTCGTCACAAGGCGTGAGGCCAGAGAATTCAGCGGCTCCGCCGCCGCTTCTATCGCCTGGTGTCCCTTGATCT
>JAQGKN010000675.1 GCA_028290085.1 Hyphomicrobiales bacterium | reverse complement strand
TTTCAAAAATGAGGATGTAGGGGTCCTCGAGTTCAACGAGCATCTTCTCCGCGTTCGTGATGAAATAAGGTGAGAGATAGCCTCGGTCGAACTGCATTCCTTCGACGACATCGAGTTCAGTGTCGGCGGTTTTCGCCGCTTCGACGGTGATGACACCCTCGTTGCCCACCCTCTTCATCGCTTGCGCGATCATGTCACCAATGGCCTTGTCGCCGTTGGCAGAGATCGTACCTACCTGCGCAATCTCCTCGGACGAGGCAACCTTTCGGGCGCGGGCTTCTATATCCTTCACAGCCGCCTGAACGGCTAGATCGATCCCGCGTTTCAGGTCCATCGGGTTCATGCCGGCAGCGACGAACTTGGCCCCTTCGCGCACAATCGCTGCGGCCAGAACGGTTGCCGTGGTCGTGCCGTCGCCGGCCATATCGCTCGATTTCGATGCGACTTCGCGCACCATCTGAGCGCCCATGTTCTCGAACCTGTCGGAGAGTTCGATTTCTTTAGCAACGGTCACGCCGTCCTTGGTGATGCGCGGCGCGCCGTAGGACTTGCTGATGACGACGTTGCGGCCTTTGGGGCCCAGGGTCACCTTTACGGCGTTCGCGAGAAGTTCGACCCCGCGCAGCATTTTATCGCGCGCATCAGTTGAAAAGCGGATTTCTTTGGCAGCCATGGTTGCACGTCCTCAAATTGATAAAAATTAGGGGTTAAGCGGATTTGTGAGCGCTGTGTCCTTCGATGACACCCATGAGATCGGACTCCTTCATGATCAGGAGATCCTCCCCTTCGAACTTCACTTCCGTCCCGGACCACTTGCCAAAAAGCACACGATCGCCGGCCTTGACATCGAGAGGTTGGACTTTTCCATTCTCGTCGCGTGCGCCCGGTCCAACTGCGATGATTTCGCCTTCCTGCGGCTTCTCCTTGGCGGTGTCGGGAATAATGATACCGCCTTTTGTCTTCGCCTCGCCCTCAACCCGGCGGACCACGACGCGGTCGTGCAATGGTCGAAATTTCATGAAAAGGCTCCTCAAATGAGAGCCAGGTGACGTTGCGCCTGGCGCGCTGGGCGGGGCAAAATTAGCACTCCGCCGGCTAGAGTGCCAGAACTCGTTCGCCCCATCCCGACTCACGATCCGAGATTGCCGTTAGATCGAGAACGAGACGCGGAATTGTCGTCGTTCATTTCATTTGGCCGCTCAGCTGAAACCGGAGGGTAGCCGCCGCATTGATCTTTGCGCGTTCGCGGGGCTTTGGCCCGAAGTCATAACCCTGAGTAACCAAAGGTTCGACTGTTCCGTCGTCCTGTCATAGAAACTATCGCGGATGCAGCTTCCGACCCCCATCAGCAGGCTTGCCGACGATGACCTCATGACCGTACGGCTTGCGTACAATCTTTTCACGCAGAAACCAAAGGAGGAGAAGGACGACTTCCTCAAATGGACCTCCTCGGTCAAATACAAACAGGGGACGGACTATTTCCGCCATAACGGTGCGGGCGAGATGCTCGTCTTCTCGGCGGCCGATTTCGAGGATTTCCGCGAGCCGCGTCCGGACATGCCACCGGAAATGGAAGGCGATCTGGAGGAAGTCATTCGAATCCTCGCGCAAAACCGGTGGCCCTGGCCGCTGCACGCCACCTATGACGAGACCATCAGCCGGGCGGTCGATGTCTTCGCGAGGGTTAATCAGGATATCCCGCTCGACGGCCTAAACTGGTTCTTCGACCACGCTGAGACTATTTCCGACGAATCGATTGACCGGGTCGTGGCGTTGGGTGGTGGCATCGCCGTCCAGCATCGCATGGCCTACCAAGGTGAATATTTCGTCGAACGCTATGGCCGGGGTGCTGCCGAGGCGACACCGCCGATTGCAAAGATGCTGGAGAAGGGTGTCCGCGTTTCGGCTGGCACCGATGCCACCCGCGTCGCCTCCTACAACCCGTGGGTCTCGCTCTCATGGATGATCACGGGGCGCACTGTCGGAGGCATGCGGATCTATCCGCGCCGCAACTGCCCCGATCGAGGGACGGCTCTTCGCATGTGGACCGAGAATGTCACCTGGTTCCTGAACGACGAAGGCAGGAGGGGCCGGATCGAAAAAGGCTATCTCGCCGATCTCATCGTCCCCGACAAGGACTTCTTCGCCTGTGCCGAGGAGGATATCTCCTTCCTGACTTCGGAATTCCCTTTGTTACCTTCATAAGCCCTTTGATGAGCAGCATCTGACACGACCTCTTCGTGAGGCTCTCCAAGCCGGTCGATCGAGCGACGAGAATTCGTGAGGTCCTCGACAGCGCTGGGCAAGGAGAACCGAAATACGGCCCCACGTGCGGTATTCAAGTCTGCCCACAGCCGCCCCCCGTGAGCATGGATAATCGATCGGGAGATCGACAGCCCCATCCCTACCCCGCTCGGCTTGGTGGTATAGAAAGCGTGAAAAACGTCATCGAGATGATCTGGTTCAATACCCGGGCCTGAATCGCGCACGGACACGACAACTCCGTCGGTCGGTGTTTGCTCGGTGCTGATCGATAACTCTCGTGGCCCCGCCTCGACCGCGCTCATGGCTTCGACCGCGTTCAGGATGAGGTTCAGCATGACTTGTTGCAGTTGAACGCGATCCCCCTCGACGGGAGACAGCGCCTCCGCGAGTCGGGTTCGGACCGTGACTCCGTTCGAGGTGATCGCGCTTCGCGCCAACCCAACCACTTCATCGATCGCCTCGTTGAGATCGAAA
>JAQGKN010000136.1 GCA_028290085.1 Hyphomicrobiales bacterium | reverse complement strand
ATTCGCACAACGGCTCGACTGGCCCAAGCTCGATGTCGTCACTTTCTCTTGGCAGAAGGTGCTTGGCGGAGAGGGCGCGCACGGCATGCTGATCCTGTCGCCGCGTGCGGCTCAACGGCTGGAGAGCTATACGCCGCCGTGGCCCATGCCGAAGATTTTCCGCATGACGAACAACGGCAAGCTGATGGAGGGCATCTTCGTCGGCGATACGATCAACACGCCCTCCATGCTCTGCGTCGAGGATTATCTCGATGCGATGAAATGGGCCAAGTCGATCGGCGGCCTCGAGGGCCTCATCGGCCGCGCCGACGGCAACCTGAAGGTCGTCGCCGATTGGGTGGCGCGCACGCCGTGGGTGGACTTTCTCGCACGCGTGCCAGAAACACGCTCGAACACCAGCGTTTGCCTGCGCGTTGTCGACCCTGCGATAACCGGGCTTCCGGACTCGGCGCAGGCGGCGTTTGCGAAGAAACTCGCTGCGCTGCTCGAGACGGAAAAGGTCGCCTTCGACATCGACGCCTATCGTGATGCACCTTCAGGCCTGCGGATCTGGTGTGGCGCGACGGTCGAGCGCAGCAATGTCGAGGCGCTTGTCGTATGGCTCGATTGGGCTTTTACGACGGCGAAAGCCGCGCTCTAGGGCAGCCTGGCCTGGGGCCTCACGCTTTGCGGCGGCCCCAGATCTCCGCCAATGCTATGCCGCCGATGGCAAGCATCAGGCCTGCGGCGTGATAAAGCGCGAAGGGTTCCCCGAGCAGCGTGACTGCCATGATCGCGCCGATCACCGGCACGAGATTGTAGAACAAGCTCGCGCGTCCCGGACCGATCATCTCCACGCCGCGAATGAAGAACACCTGCGCCAGCAGCGAGGGAAAAATCACGACATAGGCCAGCACAACCCATCCCTTGGTTGTGGGCCATTGCAGGGCGCCGCTGGCGACCTCCCAGCCAAACAGGGGCAAGGACGTGAGTGTCGCGACGATCGACAGGGCCGTGAAGAAGGACAGCGATGACACCGGCGGCCGTTGCCGCAAGGCCACCGTGTAGGCTGCATAAAGCGATGAGGCGAGGAGCATGGCCGCGTCGCCGCCGTTGAGCTCGATGCTCGCCAGCGAGAGTACATGTCCGCGCGTCGCCACCACGGCAATGCCGAGCAGTGTCAGCAGCAGGCCGGTGCCGCGCACGAGGCCGATGGGCGTCTTGTAGAAAATACGTGCGCCCGCGAAGACGAAGACTGGCGCGACGCCCTGCAGGATGGCCAAATTCACACCAGTCGTGGCATGCGCCGCGCCGAAATAGAGCGCCTGATAGGCAGTGAAGCCGCACAGTCCCATGAGCGTGACGGGCAGCCAATGTGCCAGCAGCACAGGTAGATCTCGCAAGAAAGAACGCCAGGCTACGGCCAGCATCACGACGCTCACCAAACCCCAGCGAATGGTGACCAGCGCCATGGGCGACAATTCGCCGACTGCGCTTCGCGACGCCACGACATTGCCGGACCAGAAAAGACAGGTCAGAAGAAGGAGGATCCATGCTGTGCGCTGGGTAGTCGCCGTCGAGGGGATGGGCTTGGACACGGGCGTGGATTCCGGAAGCGGGCCGTCCGACGTGCCGTAAGCCGAAGGTTTTGGCAAGTCTCCGCGTCCGAAGGCCATCGCCGCAAAGCTGCTTGCGACCTGCCGTGAATTAGCCTGCCTTTGGCTTTCAATTCTCGGCTAAGCTTCGCGCCTGGAGGATTTCATGACCCGCATTCGTCTGCCCCTGCTTGTTGCCGGGACTGCTGTCCAGCTTCTTGTCGTCACGGTGCCTGGCTTTGCGGCCACGATGGAAGCGGTCTCGCATGTCGCTTCAGTCACGGTCTATCCGGATGCGGCGATGGTGACGCGGAGTGCAGAGGTCGATCTGCCGGAGGGAACAACGTCGCTCGTTTTCAAAGGGCTGCCGATCGGGCTCGACCCCGCTTCACTGCGGGTCGAGGGCGCGGCAGCAGGCGCGTTGTCCATCGGCTCGGTCGATACGCGCACGGCTCCAACAGACGTAAGACCTATCGATTCAGCCATCGAGACCCGCCTGAAGCAATTGCGTTTTGAGCGCGAGGGCTGGCAGTCCAGTGTCGATGCGCTGGAAGCCAAGAAAGCCATGATCCTGCGCTATGGCGAGGCCAGCCCCGAGAAACTCTCCGCGGAAGCCGCACCTTTGGAGATCGCCCGTTGGCCATCGGCCTGGGACGTGGTGGGGCAGGGGCTCGCAAAGGTCGGGGATGATCTGCGCGCCGCGCGGGGTAGTCTCCGAGACCTGGACGACCAGATCAAGGCGCTTGAAAACGCGCGCCAGCGGCCGGTTGCCCATGGCACGGCCGGGCGCGACGTGATCGTGGAACTGGAGGCGGGCGCTGCGACCAAGGGCAAGATTACCCTGTCGTACCGTGTTGCGGGTGCGTCCTGGAGGCCTGTCTATGATATGCGGCTCGAGACCGGGACAGCGGGCGCAAAACCCTCCCTCGAATTGGTGCGTCGGGCCGCTGTCACACAGCGGACAGGCGAGGATTGGAGCGGGGTGGCATTGAGCCTGTCCACGGTGCGCGCAGCACGCGGTACCGGCGCGCCCGATCTTCAGCCGCTGCAAATGCAATTCTTCGAGCCGCCTGTTGCCTATGCGCGGCCCATGGCCAAGTCGCTGGTCGCGCCCTCTCCCCCCATGGCTGATTCTGCGCAGCGTCAGGCAGCGCCCGTGGTTGCGGAAGCGCGCCCAGCCGAGGAGCGCGAGGCGAGCGTGGAGGCTGGCGCCTATCAGGCATCCTTCCGTGTTGCCGGACAGAGTGAGGTTCCCGCAGATGGGGCCACCAAGACGTTCCGTCTCGGATCAAGGAAGCTTGTCCCGGAACTCTCGATCCGCACCACACCCCTGCTGGACGAGACTGCCTATCTTTCGGCGCGTTTCACACTCGATGAGGATGTGCCTTTGCTGGCCGGGCCGGTTTCAATGCAACGCGACGGCGTGTACGTCGGACAGGCTCGGCTCGGTTTCGTCGCGCCCGGCGACAGCGCGGAACTTGGTTTTGGCGCGGACGACAAGGTGAAGGTCAGCCGCGTGCCTGTGCGCCGGAAGGAGAATGAACCGAGCTGGCTGGGCTCGACCAAGGTCGAGACGCGCGAATTCCGCACCACGGTCAAAAACCTGCATGATTTCCCAGTGAAGATCGCGGTCTTCGATCGCGTGCCGATATCCGAGAACAGCGCGATTGCCATCGACATGCTGCCCGCCACCACGCCTCCGACCGACAAGATCGTCGATGACAAGCGCGGGGTAATGGCCTGGCGTGCCGATCTTGCGCCCAACGAGGCGCGCGAGTTCCGGCTGGCCTACCGTATGAAATGGCCCGCCGACCGCGACGTCGACTTTGTCGAGAACCCCGTTCGCAAGCAGTGACAGGGCGTCACTACGGTCCGAGCTGTTTCGGGGCACCGGCGAAATCCGCTATGATTCGTGCCTGTATTCGTCATTTCGATTCGCTTATTTTCCATCGACGGGGTTGCGGCTGATGACTTCTCTCGATCTGCTGCAAAAGCTCGAAGCCCGTGTGTGTCCGGTCTGCGGAAGCGGACCGGACAAGGCCACTCTCTTCCTGAAGCAGTCGGTCGATGCTGCGCGGCTGGATGCATTCAGCTATGCCTCGCGCAAGACGCCGGAATACATGTCCTTCAATCTGGTGACATGCCGCGAGTGCCAGACGATCTATGCGTCGCCGGCCCCGCCGCCGCAGGCCGTGGCGCAGGCGTATCATGAGGCCGATTATGATTCGTCCGAGGAGGCGGTGCTCGCAGCCCGGACCTATGCGACCGCGCTCGCCCGAGATCTCGCCACGCTCTCCGCACGGGGCGACGCATTGGAGATCGGCACGGGGACGGGCGTGTTTCTCTCCGAGCTGAAGGCGGCCGGGTTTGCCCGCGTCACCGGCGTCGAGCCCTCGCCCAAGGCGATTGCGGCAGCCGACCCGGCAATTCGGCCGAACATTCGCGAGGGCATTTTTGTCGAACAGGATTTTGCGCCTGAAAGCTTCGACCTGATCTGCTGCTTCATGACGCTCGAGCACGTGCCCGATCCCCGGCCGATGGTGGAAGCTTGCGCGCGGCTTCTGCGCAGCGGCGGGCTGCTTGCGATGGTGACGCACGACTACAAAGGGCCTGTGAACCGCCTGCTGGGCCGCCGCTC
>JAQGKN010000128.1 GCA_028290085.1 Hyphomicrobiales bacterium | reverse complement strand
TTCATCGAGGAGGATTCCCGCATGAGCGCCGCACTGGATGTCGAGGCCGTTCCTTCCCACAGCGCCGGCCTCTTTGGCTGGTTCAAGGCGGCAACCATCTCCGGCCGCCTCAGCCGGTTGATCCTCTTTGCGATCGTCTGCCAGATCTGCACTGTCGCCTACCAGCTCCACGAATATCGCAACGGCATCTGGGAGCAGCGCCGCCACGAGCTCAGCAACCTCTCAGCGCTCGCACTCTCCATTGTCAAAGCAGAATACGCGACCGCCGAAAGTGGCAAGCAGACCATGGAGGCCGCCCAGGCCGCCGCGAAGTTGCGGCTCGGCGCACTGCGCTACAACAAGGACGATTATTTCTGGGTCAACGACATGACCCCGCGCATGGTCATGCATCCCATGAAGCCCGAGATGAACGGGCAGGATCTGAGCGGCTATAAAGATCCCTTCGGCAAGCGCATCTTTGTCGAATTCGCGGAAACCGTGCGTAAAAGCGGCAATGGCTTCGTCGGCTATTCCTGGCCCAAGCCCGGCGCCGATGCGCCCCAGCCAAAACTGTCCAACGTCGTCGGTTTCGCGCCTTGGCAATGGGTCGTCGGCACCGGCGTCTACGTCGATGACCTCGATACTTTGTTCTGGAGCCAGCTGAAGACGCAGGGCACGCTCGTGCTCGCCATGATGATCTTCTGCGCGATTGTCTCCAGCGCCATGGGGCGTCGCCTCGCACGCTCGGTCATCGACATGAGCGTCACGATGGAAGAGATCGCATCCGGCAAGCTCGACGTGCCGATCCAGGCCGGTGCCGACGGCCAGGAACTCGGCCGCATGGCCCGCGCGCTCCAGATCTTCCAGCGCTACGGAAAAGAAAAGATCGCTCTCGAGCAGGACGCCCACAGCGAGCGCGAGCGCAACGAAGCGCTGCGTCTGCAGGCGACTGAAGACGCGATCAATGCCGAACGCCAGCGCGTCACGACCTCCTTTGGCACCGCCCTCGCCCGCATGGCCGCCAAGGATCTCAGCTATCGCCTGACGGAAGAGGTGCCCGAGGCCTATGCACAGCTTCAGGACGACTTCAATTTCGCGCTTGCCGAAATCGAAGCCGCACTGAGCAGCGTGCGTGGCGGCGCCGAGCACATCGCGACCGGCACCCATGAAATGACGTTGGCCTCCGAGGATCTCTCGCGCCGTACTGAACAGCAGGCAGCTAGCCTCGAGGAGACGTCGGCCGCGATGCTCGAACTTGCCAATGCCGTGAACAAGACGGCAGACGCCTCGACCAAGACGAAGGACGTCATTTCGCTCGCCAAGAACGAAGCGGTGAAGAGCACCGAAGTCGTGCAGCAGGCTATTGCCTCGATCGACGGCATCCTGCAATCCTCGCAGCAGATCAGCCAGATCATCACGGTGATCGACGAGATCGCCTTCCAGACCAATCTGCTAGCGCTGAATGCCGGCGTCGAAGCTGCTCGGGCGGGCGATTCCGGACGCGGCTTTGCGGTCGTGGCCTCCGAAGTTCGGGCGCTCGCGCAGCGTTCGGCGGAAGCCGCGAAAGAGATCAAGGGATTGATTTCGCGCTCGTCGAACGAGGTCACGGTCGGCGCGGAGCGTGTCCATGCCACCGGTCGTGCCATTGATCGCATCATGACCCAGATCTCGGTGATAGACGGCGGCATTGCCAATATCGCCAGTCAGGCCATCGACCAGGCGATCACGCTGAAGCAGGTCAACACCGCCATCGGCGAGAACGACCAGACCACGCAGAAGAACGCCGCGATGGCCGAACAGGCGACCGCAGCCTGCCACCTGCTCGCCGCCGAGAGCCAGTCTCTCGCAGCGCTCGTCAGCGAGTTCAAGGTCGTCCAGGCTGAACGTGGCGGCCGGACGAACGGTTACGCGACACACGGACATCGAATGACAAATGCGAGATCGGCGGCCTGACGCGGCGACGCGACGCGCGACAGACGAATGAACGGAGAGTCGGCAGATGTTTGATATCGCGTTTGACACAGACAAATCGCTCGACATGCAAGCGGCGCCAGCCTCGGAAAGCAGCTCCGTCGATGGCGGCCTGCTTTTCGAGGCGCTGGTCTGCGACCTGCACTGGACCATGCTGCACATCGGCACCCTCGCCGGACTCTCCACAGCCTGCGTGGAGACAAAGGCGACATGGACCCTGCGGCCCTGGCGTCATCTGACCCATGACAGCGCGGCCATCGTGCATCTGGCCCTGCGCTATCATCCCCAGCTCGGGCTTTCGAGCACACTCGCGCAAGAGATCACTGCGTTCGAAGGCACATTGTCCGGGCTGAAGACGCTGACCCGCCCGCTGATGGCTGAAAAGCAGACCTACACGGCCTCGCAACGTCTGGCGCTAGCGCCAATCGCTACCAAATGGAGAGAGCTCTGCCGCGGCGGCGCCCATGTCCTTCAATCGCTGCAAAGCCCCGTAACGCAACAATTGTTCATCGCTTACGCGCTGGACGGTCGAATGCTCACGGACTTCCTGCGCGAGGCCGCGGCCGGCCACACGCAGCGCGTGAGCCCTTGGGGTGAGATCACCCTGCCGACGCTCAAGCAACGCCGCCGCACCGCGCGCGCGGTCGTGGAGCGCGCCTGCCGCCTGATCTTGCCCGATGGGGACGTGAGGGCGAGTCTCCTCGACGTCTCCGGCGACGGCGTCGGAATTTCCTGCAAGAAGCAGCTGACCAATGGACAGATGATCGACATCGACGTCGGCGCCAACCGGCTTCTGCAGGCCAAGGTCGTACGCTGCGACGGCGAGACCTACGGACTGCGCCTCACGACGCCCCTGCGCCGCGACGATCCCCTGTTCGGCATATCGCGCGCTGGGTGAAAGCAAAAAAAATCGCTGTGCTGCGAGGATCGAGCACCCCCGCAGCATAGCGCCAGTTATCAGCCCCAGACTTCCTGGGCCAATGATACAACGAGCTCCAGTTTCGCCTTTTGATCGGCAGGCGTCACCGGATTGCCGGGGACGGAGCTCGCGAAGCCGCATTGCGGACTCAAGCACAATTGGTCGAGCGGAACGATGCTCGCAGCCTCGTCGATGCGCGCACGCAAAACGGCGCGGTCCTCGAGCGTCGGCGTCTTCGTCGAGACCAGACCAAGCACCACCTTCTTGTCGGATGGCAGATGACGCAGCGGTTCGAAATTGCCGGCGCGCGGCGAGTCGAATTCCATCAGATAGCCGCTGATGCGTACTTTCTTGAACAGACGTTCGGCGACGAGGTCGTATCCGCCCGATGCCTGCCAATGGCCAGCCTGGTTGCCGCGGCACAGATGCATGGCGATGGTCATGCCAGCAGGAGCCCCCGCCACGACCGCATTGAGCGCATCGGTATAAATCTCGACCAATGTGCGCCAGTCGTCACCGCGATTTGCAAGCGCCTGCTGGATTTTCGGATCGCCGAGTTTGGCGAGCGAAGTTTCATCGAGCTGCAGATAGCGACATCCCGCATCGTAGAGGTCGCGCATTTCTGCGTGATAGGCGGCAGCGAGATCAGACCAGAATTGATCGAGCGACGGATAGACGTCCTGGCTGATATTGG
>JAQGKN010000125.1 GCA_028290085.1 Hyphomicrobiales bacterium | reverse complement strand
TAGGCCGCCCAGGATTCGGCGCGCGCGATCGCCAGCGTCTGGGGGACGTTGACGTTGAATTCATGCGGCGGCGAGAACTGGCAGTCGTGATAGCAGGCGCCGCAGCTGTGGCAGAGATTGGCGAGATAGTTGAGATCGCCGTCCTGAAAATCGCGGCGCATTTCCATGGCCGGGAAGACCGCGCAGAGGCCCTCGCAATAGCGGCAGGAATTGCAGACCGTCATCAGGCGGTCGGCCTCGGCCAGAATGTTAGTTGCGTGCATTGGCTGCGGCCTCCCGTCCTGCGATGCGCCCGAAGACGCTGCCGATCGTCATTCCAATCCCGGCTGCATAGCCTTTGGTGAGGACGTTTCCGGCCATGATTTCTCCTGCTGCGAACATGTTGGCGGAGGGCGAGCCATCGGCCATCATCATGCGTGACTCGCGGTTCACCCGCACACCCAGATAGGTGAAGGTGATGCCCGGCCGCACGGGATAGGCGTAGAACGGCGCGTTCTCGATGCGCCTCGCCCAGTGGGATTTTTGTGGCGTCAGCCCTTCCGTGTGGCAATCGTCGAGCACCGTGTGATCGAAGGTGCCCGGCACGACGGCCGCATTGAAATCCGACACCGTGCGTTCCAGCGCCGCGCGATCCAGCTCCAGCTTCTCTGCGAGTTCGCCGATGCTGTTGGCCTTGATGGGCGGGAACAGCGAGGGCATGAAGAGATCGAGCGAGGGCGCATCAAAAATGATGTAGCCGATCTGGTCGGGCTGTGCTGCCACGAGCCGGCCCCAGATGGCGTAGCGCTTGGGCCAGACATCCTCGCCCTCGTCGTAAAAGCGCTCGCAATTCTTGTTCACGACGATGCCAAACACCACGCAATCGAGACGCGTGATGATACCGCCGTCGAATTTTGGTGCGCGCGCGTCGATAGCGACTGCGTGGCACTGTGTGGGATCACCGATCTCCTCGACGCCCGCGCCGAGCAGCATTTTCAGCACCGTGCCGCGATTATACGGCGTGCCACGAATGAGGAAGTTGCGCGCGGCGGGGCCCCAGCTTTCTTCCAGCCAGTCGATATTGGCTTCGAACCCGCCGGCTGCCGCGACCAGCGCGCCTGCGCGCACATCCACGAACCCGTCGTCCTGTTTCAGGCGCGCGGAAATGAACATGCCGTTCTCGACATTAAGCGCCAGCACTTCCGCGTCATAGGCGATGGCGACGCCCAGGTCTTCGGCCGTCTTGTAGAGCGCGTTGAGCATGGCGCGGCCGCCGCCCAGATAGAAGGAATTGGTGCGGCCAAGGCTCAGCGTGCCGCCGAGCGAGGGCTGGAAGCGCACGCCCTGTTCCGCGATCCAGGTGAGCATTTCCTTGGATTCGTGGATCATGAGACGGGCGAGCTCTTCGTTCGTCGTGCCGCCGGTCACGCGCAGCAGATCGTCGTAGAACTCGTCCTCGTAATAGGGGCCCGACAGCGTGTCGGTTGCGGCGTCATGGGCGCAGCGCATATTGCGCGTGTGCCGCGTGTTGCCGCCGCGATAGAACTTTGGGGCCGCCTCGAGCACGAGGACGGAAGCGCCGTCGCGCCGGGCGCTGATGGCGGCGCAGAGCGCGGCATTGCCGCCCCCCACCACCAGTACATCGTATCGTTTCGTCAGATCGACCATGTCGTCTCCGCAGGGGCCTTCGGTGGTCTGGAGGTCGGGCTATCCGACGCTTGTGGTTTCCCGTATATCTTTGGATACAAAGAAATGCAAAGCAGGTTTTAGGCCAATGACGATCAGGGCTGGACAGGATTGGGTGGTCGTGGACCGCAGCGACGGCCTGCCTTTGGGCGAAGCTGTCTTCCGCTCGTTGCGCGAGGCGTTGCGCGGCGGCATCTACCGCCCCGGCGACCGCCTGCGCGAGGAGGATGTGGCCCAGCGCCTCAATGTCAGCCGCACGCCGGTGCGCGAGGCCTTCGGCCGCCTCGTGAGCAAGGGGCTGGTGGTGCCGGCCACGGGCAGGGGCCTCATCGTGCGCCGCCTCGATACGACCGAAGTGATCGAGCTCTATGCGATGCGCGCCATTCTGGAGGCAGCGGCGGCGCGCCTCGCGGCCCAGCATTCCTCGCCCATCGAGATCGACGCGCTACAGGATCTGCAACGTGGTTTTGAGGCGGCCGAGCCCGACTCGCTGGAAATGGCGCGGCTGAACCGCCTGTTCCACGAAACCATCTTCGCCGCCGCCCGCAACCGCTACCTCGACAGCGCCCTGCAGGAATTGCAGGACGCCATCGCTTTGCTGGGCCGCACGACCTTCAGCGTGGATGGGAGGCCGGACCCGGCAGCGGTGGAGCATCGCGAGATCATCGCTGCCATTGCCGCGCGGGATCCTGAGCGGGCGGAGGAGGCGGCGCGGGTGCACATCAACGAGGCGCTGCGCTCGCGGCTGCGGATTATGCAGGGGTAGGGGGGCTTTAGACGGGCTGAGCGTTTGCTGCCTTCTTTGCGAGCGAAGCAATCCAGCGCGATCCTGCGACTTCTGGATTGCCGCGTCGCTATGCTCCTCGCAATGACAGCGTTGTTTTATGAGCTCGCTTCGTGCAGAAAATCAGCTCGCGATCACTGCGGGTTCGCGAGCTTCCGTCTTGGACATCTGCCCCATTTTAACTGGTCGCGACCATCCACTAGCGAGAAGTTCCAAAACCTTTTTAGGCCAATTATCGTACCAATACCAGGTGTTACCAATCATCACGCCATATCCACTCGCCGGTTTGCGCGCGTCCAATTGTTGGCAGATGAGAGTGTGATCCCGCATGTTGAAAGAAGCGTATCCATTTTCGATAATCGATGTGACTACTTGGGTAGGAAGCTGCTTCGGGCGCTCTACCTCCTTGAGCAATATCCGTTCGACCTGCTTGGCTTCTGGGGATCCCGCTTTAACAAACTCGACTGCCAGATCAGATTTTGAGGCCTTGCTTGCAATGAGAGGTACGAATGCGACCTTGTAGCGGAATTGTGGGTCTGCTTGCTCGTCAGGGCTTAGTGTTTTGTGAAAATCGTCCATTGCCGTTGCAATATTGTTCGGCAACTGGGCAGCTTTTAAAGAGCTGTGTTGCGCACCATCGAACGTAACGAATTGTAGAGCAATAGGCAGACGTTTTTCGAGTGAAAACTCGCTTCCAAAAAGCTGCTTTATCGCATCATTAAAATTGATACAGCAGGCTTGTAATTTCGCGCTGAGTGCATCGTCTATGCGGCTAGTTAATTGATGCTCAATCTCATTCCTTATTCCCACAAGAAATTTCAGATTGTTTATGACCCCAGATTTCAGCGGGCATTTTCCGAACGATATACAGTTCGTGAGGTCCCAGTGCCTGTCGGCGCCTCCGGGCGTCTTTTCTACAGCGCCTCCTTTATCATAGCGGTAATCAATATCCTCACGTTTGTAATAGGCGTGCATCAAGTAAGTCCACGCAACTATTGCGGTAATTATAAATATTTCGGACCTGAAATATAGCCCCCCGCTGTTAAATATCTGCACCGCAGCTGTCATAGCCGCACGTGCTTTGATTAGCAGTTCGTCTGCTTGGTAATTTAGCCCTGTGGAAGGGTCAGCGTTCGGCCAATTCAGTAAAAAATCTTCGACCTCGGCGTCGCTCGCAGCCTTGACGGATTTGTGCTTCGTGCCGTTATTTATTTCTGTAATTCGCGCATTATTGATTGAACGATTCGGGCGAGAAAAATAGGCAAGAATGTCTTGCGAGACGCGTTCTTGTCGCAAAAGTCCCTTAACAATAGCTATTTCCCACTTTTCTAACGTGTTTCCTGATCTTCTAGACATTTGCATCCCCAGCACGCCCAAATAAATCATACATCTGGACGGCCATATTGATAGCTCATATTGGGCGAGCGCGAAGCCAACACCCCCCATTGCCCTAACTCCCCGTCCGCGCCATAACCCTTCCATGCCGAAAGCCAAATTTTCGCGCGTTTTGCGCTTCGTGGTGCACTACTGGCTGCTGTCGCCCGGGTTGTTTTTCACGCTGGTGGCGGCGCGGATCGTGTCCACTCTGGTCGATGTTCTCGTGCCTCTGGCCTCGGGGCGGCTGGTCGATGCTGTCGCGTCGGGCAAACCGGGGGACGCGGGGCCTGCCATCCGGGCGCTTGTGATCTTCATTGCGCTGGGGGCGCTGTTTCAGGCGTCTCGGCAGATCGTGACGTTTCTGCTGAACCGGCTCAGCGCGCGGGCCATCACCACAATCGGGCGCGATGCCTTTGCCAAGGTGCAGCGGTTTTCGTCCGACTGGCATGCCAATTCCTTCGCAGGCGCCACCGTCCGCAAGATCACGCGCGGCATGTCGTCGTTCGACACCTTTACCGACACGCTGGCCTTTGGCTTGCTGCCCGCTTTCATCGTGGTCGTGGGCGTGACGGCGGTGTTCGCTTGGCGCTGGCCCATTCTCGGGCTCGTAGTGGCCGTCGGCATTCTCCTGTTTCTCGCCGTCACAGTGGCGCTGGCGGTGTTGTGGATCCGGCCCGCCAATGTCGAGGCGCGGGAGTGGGATTCCAAGATGAGCGGCGTGTTGGCCGATTCCATCACCGGCAATGCCGTCGTCAAATCCTTCGCAGCCGAGGCGCGCGAGGACCAGCAATTCGCCGAGATCGCGCGCGGCTGGGAATGGCGGGCCGTGCGCTCGTGGGACCGCAGCGCGGTGTCCGGGCTGGCGCAGGCGGGGCTTTTGATCCTGCTGCAAATCGGCATGCTCGGCACGGGGCTCTGGCTGTGGACGCAGGGGCGGGCGACGCCGGGCGACATAGCCAGCCTCATCGCGACGCAATTCCTCATCACCGGCTATCTGCGCGACATCGCCCAGCATGTGCGCGGCGTGCAGCGCACGATCAACGACATGGACGACGTGCTCGATTTCCGCACTGCCGAGCTTCAGGTCGCCGATGCCACTGACGCGAGCGAGCTGCGCGTGCCGCGCGGCGAAATCGCTTTCGAGCATGTCACCTTCAAGTACAAAGGCGCGCGCGAACCGCTCTATGCGGATTTCTCGCTGACGATACCCGCCGGGCAGCGGGTCGGGCTGGTCGGGCAATCGGGCGCCGGCAAATCGACCTTCGTGAAGCTGATCCAGCGTCTCTACGATCTCGATGGCGGCCGCATCTGCATCGACGGGCAGGATATTGCCCACGTCAGCCAGTCGTCGCTGCGCTCATCAGTTGGCCTTGTGCCGCAGGATCCCGTGCTGTTTCATCGCTCCATTGCGGAAAACATCTCCTACGGCCGCCCCGGCGCGACCATGGACGAGATCGTGGAGGCCGCGCGGCTTGCCCATGTCGAGGAATTCGTGAGCGCTCTGCCCAAGGGCTACGAGACGCTGGTCGGCGAGCGCGGCGTCAAGCTGTCGGGTGGCGAGCGCCAGCGCGTGGCCATCGCGCGCGCCATTCTGGCGGCAACGCCCATTCTCATCCTCGACGAGGCGACATCGAGCCTCGATTCCGTGTCGGAGCATTATATCCGCGAGGCCATGGACCGGGTGGCGGCGGGGCGCACGACCATCGTTATCGCGCACCGTCTCTCGACCGTGCAGCGACTCGACCGCATCCTCGTATTCGACCACGGACGGATCGTGGAGGACGGCACGCATCGGGAGCTGATGCTGAGGGCAGGCGGGGTTTATCGCCGCCTTGTCGAGACGCAGGCTGGCTCTGTCTTCATAGAAGAAGCTGCCGAGTAGAGACTGGCGTACAGTTTCGGCGGGGAACTCAAGTAAATGCCGTTCGTTCGGGGAGGTACTTACGTTTTGCCGTGATGACGGCGATCGCAATCCCGGAATATGGATGGCTTCGTCTTGCAAACGAAAAGCAAAATTCGAGTTGCACTCGTGGGCGTGGGAAATTGCGCCTCGTCGCTTGTGCAGGGCCTCACCTTCTACAAGGATGCTGGCGAGGGAGAAAACATTCCCGGCCTGATGCATGTGACGCTCGGCGCCTACCACGTGTCTGATGTCGAGATCTGCGCCGCCTTCGACGTGAACGAGATGAAGGTTGGGCGTGACCTCGCACAGGCCATTCTGGCGTCTCCAAACAACACCTTCCGCTTCGCCCTCGTGCCCGAAACAGGAGTCCGCGTGCAGCGCGGCCCGACGCTCGATGGCCTCGGCAAATATCTGCGCGGCGTCATCACCGAATCCAGTGCTGAACACGTCGATGTGCGGCGCGCGCTTGAACGCGCGGAGGCAGACGTTGTCGTCTCCTACCTGCCAGTCGGGTCGCAACAGGCGGCCGAGTTCTATGCGCAGGCGGCGCTCGATGCGGGCTGTGCCTTCGTGAACTGCATGCCTGTTTTCATCGCATCCAGGCCCGAATGGCGGACACGTTTTGAAGAACGCGGCGTGCCGGTGATTGGCGACGACATCAAGAGCCAGGTCGGGGCAACTATCGTGCACCGCATTCTCACCAATCTCTTTCAGGAGAGAGGCGTGCGGCTCGATCACACGTATCAGCTGAATTTCGGCGGCAACAGCGACTTCCAGAACATGCTCGAGCGCGAGCGGCTCGAGTCCAAGAAAATCTCCAAGACTCAGTCGGTCATGAGTCAACTCGACGTTCCGCTTGCAGCCGCCAATGTCCATGTGGGCCCGAGCGATTATGTCGAATGGCTGACTGATCGGAAGTGGGCCTATATCCGCATGGAAGGCACGGGCTTTGGGGGCGTGCCGATGAGCGCCGAGCTCAAACTGGAAGTGTGGGACAGCCCGAATTCCGCAGGCATCGTGATCGATGCAATCCGCTGTGCGAAGATCGGCTTGGATCGGAAGCTGGGAGGTGCGCTGGAAGCACCTTCCGCCTACTTCATGAAGTCGCCGCCCCGGCAATGGACGGACGCACAGGCGCATGAACATCTTGCACGCTTCATCTCAGATGAGAGCGTGCCGCCGGACGCGCTCCGGTGACGACCCGAATCCACCTCGTGCGCCATGCGGCGCACGACGATCTCGGCCGCTATCTGGCCGGGCGAACGCCCTTCATCGGCCTCGGACCGGCGGGGCGCCGACAGGCTGAGCACCTCGCGGATGTCCTGCGTCGTGACACGATCGACCTTCTGCAGACGAGCCCTGTTCAGCGTGCGCGCGAAACCGCAGAAGCCGTTGCGCGACAGACCGGACGTGCCGTTGAAGTCGTGCCCGCCCTGGAGGAGATCGACTTCGGCGCGTGGTCGGGTCTCAGCTTCGACGAGCTGAACACCGACGATCATTGGCGGCGGTGGAACGTGGCGCGCAGCATTACAACCACACCGGCTGGCGAGACCATGCTCGACGTTCAGCACCGCGTGTTCGGGCATGTGCTGCGCATGGTGGCTGCTCATCGGGGCAAGTCTATCCTCATGGTCAGCCATGCCGACCCCATCCGCGCTGCGTTGGCTGTGCTGCTCGCCCTGTCGCTCGACAAGCTCGCAAGCATCGAGATCCAGCCAGCATCGATCTCGACCATCGCCTTCGACGATTGGGGAGCGGTCATCCTGGGTATCAACAGGCTATCGCCAGACGAGCCCGGGAGCTTGCGATGAAGCTCGTCATTTTTGGCCTGACGATTTCATCCTCCTGGGGCAACGGTCACGCGACGCTCTGGCGCGGACTCTGCCGCAATCTGACATCAATGGGATGGAGTGTCGTTTTCTTCGAGCGCGATGCGCCCTATTACGCTAGCGCGCGCGATTTCACCCGGATGCCTGCGGGAAGTCATCTGCAAATCTACGCGGACTGGGACGAGATTGCGCCTGTTGCCCGCGCCCATCTGCGCGATGCGGATGCGGCTATCGTCACCTCCTATTGTCCCGACGGCATCGCCGCCACCGAGATGCTGTGCGATTCCCCCTGTCCACGAGCCATCTTTTACGATCTCGACACGCCCGTGACGCTGGCTGAGCTTGCGGCTGGACGCGAAATCGCGGCGATCGGGCCGCGCGGTCTTTCGGATTTCGATCTCGTGTTGAGCTTCAGCGGGGGCCCGGCGCTCGGCATCCTGCATGCGCGGCTCGGTGCGCGCCGCGTGGCTCCGCTTTATGGGCATGTCGACCCCGACGTGCATCGGCCGATGCAACGCGAACCACGATTCCATGCGGACCTTTGTTATCTTGGCACCTATGCGGCAGACCGGCAGCGCGCGCTTGAACGGCTCTTCGTCGAACCCGCGCGGCACCGCCCTGATCTTCGTTTCGTCATCGCGGGCGCTCAATATCCGCAGGATTTTCCGTGGACACGGAATATCTATTTCATGCGCCACCTACCGCCGGGCGATCACGCCTCTTTTTTCTCGTCCGCGCGGCTCACACTGAACGTCACGCGTGCCGCTATGGCTGAAATGGGCTGGTGCCCGTCTGGACGCTTGTTCGAGGCGGCTGCCTGCGGTGTTGCCATCCTCACGGACGATTGGCCAGGCCTGACGCATTTCTTCACACCGGGCGAGGACATACTTGTCGCGGACGAAGTGGGCGGAGCGGTGGCCGCGCTGGATGCCACCGACGTCGAGTTGGCGCGCCTCGGCGAAAATGCGCGCGAGCGTATTCTCAGCAATCACACGTCAGCTCGGCGCGCGCGCGAACTTGAAGCATTGATCGCCTCGATTGATGCTTCGCGCGATGCGCCCGCATCTGCGATGGAGGCCTGACATGTGGGGCATTGTTCCAGCAGCCGGACGCGGAAGCCGCATTCAGCCGCTTGCCTTTTCGAAGGAGCTTCTGCCGGTCGGAAGCCGCATCGACGGTGCGCAGGAGCGTCCGTGCGCTGTCAGCGAATATCTCATCGAACGGATGCTTGTCGGTGGCGTCGACAAGCTGTGCTTCGTCATCGCACCCGGCAAGTCCGACATCATGGAATATTACGGTGAAGGTTACGGTCGCGCGCGAGCGGTTTACGTCGTGCAGCCGCAGCCATCGGGCCTCTGTGATGCAATTTTTCGCGCGCGGCACCTGATCGGCCGTGACGAACATGTGCTCGTGGGTCTGCCGGATACGATCTGGTTCCCGATTGATGGATTTTCCTGCCTGCCCAGAGGAGAGCTGTCGTTCCTGCTGTTTCCAGTCGACAACCCGCAAACGTTCGACGCAGTTGTTCTCGACGATAACCGACGCGTCGTCGGCGTCGATGTGAAATCGCGAGAACCGCGCTCCAGCTGGATATGTGGCGCCTTCGGCATGACCGGTGCTGTGCTGCACGAGCTTTATGCGCTCTGGCGGGTTCGTGGCGAGGCCGATGAATATGTCGGCACGCTCATCAATGCGTGGCTCGAACGCGGCGGTGAAGCGACTGGCGTCCGCTATGGGCAAACCTATGTCGATGTCGGCACGTTCGAAGGTTATCGCAACGCGGTCGCACTTCTCGGGGCCGGCGCGCAAAACATCACACCAGCGTCCAGGGACAGGACATGACGCAAAGCCTTACGGAACGTGAATTGCAGGAACGGATCGAGGCACTGGGTCCGTGGTTCCACAACATCGAGCTGCGCGGCATCCGCACGGCGCCTGACCATTTTCTTGGCGATTATCCCGCCTTGAAATGGAGGGAGTTTTCGAACGCGCTTCCGCACGATCTGACCGGGAAAACTGTTCTTGATATCGGCTGCAACGGCGGCTTCTATTCCCTTGAGATGAAGCGGCGAGGCGCGGCACATGTGCTCGGCATCGACTTCGACGATGAATATCTCGCGCAGGCGCGCTTCGCAGCTGACGTTGCCGAGCTCCACATAGAGTTCCGAAAGTTGTCGGTCTACGACGTCGGCCAACTGCGTCAGGCCTTCGATATCGTCCTGTTCATGGGAGTGCTCTATCACCTGCGTCATCCACTTCTGGCGCTTGATCTCCTCTACGAAAACGTGGTCGGCGACCTGCTGGTGTTCCAGTCCATGCAGCGCGGCAGCGCCGATGTCGCGCCCGTACAGGAGGATTACCCCTTCTGGGACACCGAGCATTTTGACCAGCCTGCTTATCCGAAGTTGCATTTCATCGAGCACCGCTATGCGTCCGACCCAACAAATTGGTGGGTTCCCAACGCGGCTTGCGTCGAGGCCATGCTGCGCAGTTCCGGGTTCAGGATCGATGCGCACCCCGAGCGCGAAGTTTACATATGCCGTCGCGGGCAAACCCCTGCCATTCCCGGCGGCGTCTATCCAGCCAAGGGTTGAGCCTTCATGATCGAAGCTGCGATGATCTGGAACGAGCCTAACAACAAGTCGCATTGGGACCCGGAAATAGATCCGGATTGGAGGCTTTTTTCCGGTATGGCCAGCGCCGCCTCCAAAGCCATTCACGCGGTCGATCCCGCGTTGCCGCGTGTGCTCGGCGGAATGTCTCCGATCGATCCGCATTTCGTCCAGCGTCTCGAAGGCTACGGCCTCATGGACGATATCGATATCGTGGCGGTGCACGGCTTTCCGCTCGATTGGAATTTGTGGTCGATACATGATTGGCCAAAGAAGATCGAAGAAATCCGCGCCGTCACCAGATTGCCGATCTGGGTGAGCGAAGTCGGCGTGTCCAGCTTTGGCGCGGAGGAGGTGCAGGCATGGGGACTGGATCGCACGGCGGACTTGCTCGTTGGCCATGTGCCACGCATCCACTGGTACTCACTGTACGATCTTCCGCGTGAATGGGAGGCGACGACGCGCCATCGTGAGGCGGAGGGCTCATCTTATTACAGGCATTTTTACATGGGGCTGTTACGTGAGGACGGCAGTGTGAAGCCTGCGCTGGAGCGCTTTGCGCGTCATGCCCCACAGATGGGCTTGTGTCAGTGGTTTCACTACAATGACCATCGCCTGGACGACGCTGTGGCCTGGATGAAACGTTTGGGTGTCACTTATCTGCGCACCGGCCTTTCATGGGCCGATTCATTCCGCCCAGATGCCGTCGGCTGGTTTGACCGACAGATGGAAGCCCTTGTCGATTTCAACGTGACAGTGACTTTTTGTTTCACACCTGAGCACAAGGGCATTTCACCACATCATACAAGCCCACCTCGCGAACCGCAGGAATTTGCGGACTTCTGCGCTGCCATGATCGATCGTTACTGCCGCCGCAGCTAAACCGATGCGACGATGCGCGCAGCGAGGCGCGTGCCGGTGGTCGCTTGCGTCAGGATTGCTTCCAGCTCGGCCGCGCGATGCTTGGCGGTATGCGCATCGAGCACGCGGGCGCGGGCATTTGCTGCAATCGCGTTGCGCTCGCGGTCGCTTCCGTCGCGAAGTTTCGCGAGCACGTCGTTTGATCCATGGGCGACGATGATATCCCTGCCGGGCAGGAAGAATGCCTCCAGTCCCTCCCAATTATCGGAGATGAGAGGCGCGTCGCATGCCGCCGCCTCGAACAGCCTGACGCTCGGGCTGTAACCTGCTGCAATCATGTCACGCCGGGTCACGTTTAATGTATATCGACTGGCACTATAGAAGCGGGGGTGGTCGACAGGCTCGACATGTTCGATGCGCTGTACATTCCGTGGCCATACAATGTCTGCGGGATATTGAGGGCCGGCGACGACGAAGCGCAAATCGGGTGCGCGGCGAGCCGGTTCGAGCAGCAAGCGCTCCAGGGTTGGCTGTCGGTCCGCACTGTAGGTTCCGATGTAGGAGAGGTCGTACAGGCGGCGCGTGTCGCGGGGTGCGTAGGCCTGCGTGTCAACCGAGCAATACAGGGCGGCCGCACGGGGAGACCTGTATCTTGTCTCAAGAAGGTCCAGAGTGTGGCCGCCAGTAAACGAGAGATAGAGATCATAGTCAGGGATGATATCTGCCGACACGTATTTGCATTCGCCGCGCATGAGCGTCGCAAGCGTGACTGGCGTATCTATATCGTAAAACGCTGTTACGCCTCTTGCGATTTCCTGGATCCACCGCCCGATCACGACGCCGTCTTCAACGTAGGAGCCGACGATAACGGCATCCGCATCTGCAATGGCGTGCTCGAAGCCACGAAGCTCCTGGGCATCTTGGTAAAGTTCAAAGCGACAGAATGACGGGT
>JAQGKN010000118.1 GCA_028290085.1 Hyphomicrobiales bacterium | reverse complement strand
GGGGTCCAGACATAGCCAGGCGAAATGCAATTGACGGTGATGCCGTCGGTCGCGGTCTCCAGCGCGACTGTCTTGATCAACCCCGCGATACCGTGTTTGGCGGCGACGTAGGCGGACTTGAAGGGCGAGGCGACCAGCGAGTGGGCCGACGCGGTGCAGATGATGCGGCCCCATTTGCGCGACTTCATGCCGGGCACCGCGGCGCGCATCGCATGAAAGGCCGAGGAGAGATTGATCGCGATGATCTGGTCCCATTTCTCCGGCGGGAAATTCTCGATGGGCGCAACAAACTGGATGCCAGCATTGACGATGAGAATATCGACCGAGCCGAAAGCGGCTTCCGCCTCCTTGACCATGGCGACGATCTCGGCGGCCTTCGTCATGTCCGCGCCCGAATAACGGCAGCGCACGGAGAAGTCGGCCTCGATTCCAGCCCGCTCCTTCTCGATGGCGGCAGCATCGCCAAACCCGTTGATCGTGACATTCGCGCCTTCGGCGGCGAGGGCTCGGGCGTAGGCGAGGCCGATGCCGCTGGTCGATCCGGTGATGATGGCGTTGCGCGTCTTCAGGCTCATGGGTGTCTCTCCGATTGCGCGGGCTACGTCGTCTTCGCCAAGTCTGCGCAACGTAGTGCGGTGCACCAGGTATGGCGAGATCGATTCCCCCGGACTGGGCTCCTCACAATGTCGCAGGATAACGTCGCAGCTGTCGCATGCGCAGGGCAATGCGCCTATATTGCCTCGCATGAGCGAACCTCACGATCACGACATCTGCATGTCCGACAACGGCCACGCTGGTTGCGCACATGCGCATGGGCATATTCGCCTGACGCCGGCGCGGCAGCTGGTGCTCGACAAGCTCTGCGCGGCGCGGCGTCCCGTGGGTGCCTATGACATGATCGACATCGTAGCGGACGCGACAGGCAAACGGCCGGCGCCGGTCTCGATTTATCGCGCGCTGGATTTCCTCCTCGAAAACGGGCTCGTGCATCGGCTGGCGTCGCGCAATGCCTACATGGCTTGCGCGCATCGTCATGCGCGTTCGGCGCCGGTCGCGTTTCTCATTTGCGATCAATGCGGATGCGTCACGGAGGCAACGTCGCCAGCTGTGGAAACGAGCCTCGAACAGCTCGCGGCCGCGAGTGGCTTCCGGGCCCAGACGCGCGTGATTGAGCTGACCGGGGTGTGCAGAGCTTGCGCGGACGCGCCTGAGACGCTTTGAAGGACGCGGCGACCTTTCTCGGATTTCTTGCGATCCTGCTCTGGTCGGCCTTTGCGCTTCTGACGGTTGCGAGCGGTGCCATGCCGCCGTTTCAATTGACCGCCGTGACCTTCGCAATCGGAGGGCTGTCCGGCCTCGTCCTGCTGGTTCTTCGTGGCGAAACGAACGTGCTGCGACAGGGTTGGAGTGTCTGGGCGCTGGGCACGGGCGGGCTATTTTTCTACCACACGCTGTATTTCGGTGCGTTGCGGTCCGCGCCACCCGCGCAGGCGGGGCTCATCAACTACCTCTGGCCACTGCTGATCGTTCTTTTCTCGGCGCTGGGCACCGGCGAGCGGCTCACCCAGCGCCACGTGCTGGGTGCGCTCATGGGCTTCGCCGGGTTGGCCGTGCTGCTTCTGGGCGGGGATGGCGGCGGCGCCCCTCAGGGCTTCGTCCCGGGCTATGGGCTGGCGCTAGCAGCGGCTTTCGTCTGGGCTGGCTACTCGGTGCTGTCTCGCCGCTTCAAGCATGTACCGAGCGGAGTCGTCGCAGGTTTTTGCCTGGCGACGTCGGCGCTTGCGGCGCTCGCCCATCTGGCGCTGGAGCGGACCATCTGGCCAGCGGATGCCTGGCAATGGGGCTCGCTCGTGCTGATCGGGCTCGGTCCGGTCGGCTTTGCCTTTTTCCTGTGGGACCGAGGCGTCAAGCATGGCGATATTCGCCTGCTCGGCGTCCTCTCCTATGCAGCCCCGGTGCTGTCAACCGGATGGCTGGTGCTTGCGGGACAAGCTGAGCCCGGGTGGCCGCTGGCAGTGGCCTGCGCGATGATCGTGCTCGGCGGCGCCGTTGCCGCGCGCCGGACATGAAAAAGCCCGGCGCGAAGCCGGGCTCGATCTTCAGGAACGCTCAGAGCCTTGAAGGGCTCAGGCTTCCTTGGACTTGATGTTGAGGATCTGGCGGCCACGATACATGCCGGTCTTCAGATCGACGTGGTGGGGACGGCGCAGTTCGCCCGAATCCTTGTCTTCGACATAGGTGGGCTGTGCGAGCGCGTCAGCCGAGCGGCGGAAGCCGCGCTTCATCGGCGATGTCTTTCGTTTCGGAACTGCCATGACGATCTCCATCGGGGCCAGGGCGCCGACGGGCGCGGCCTTGAATTCAAGGCGCGTCCATACACCCTCACCGGGCGTCTGGCTAGGGTTCCGGCCAGAATTAGTTGCGCGAGTGGCAACGCGGTCACCGCAAACACCCCGTCCACGGCGCGCTTCGGGCGGCCCGTCCGCCGACGATTCGGGCGAGAACCGCATGGTGGCGGCTTGGCCGCGCCGGGTTACGCAGGATGGGGTTGGGCAGGGCTGCGGCGAGCAGAGCCGCTTCACGCGGGCTAAGGTCAGCGGCGCTCTTGTGAAAATAGCGGCGCGCGGCGGCCTCGGCGCCGAAGGTGCCTTCGCCCCATTCCGCGATGTTGAGATAGACCTCCATGACGCGTCTCTTCGTCCAGACAAAGTCCAGCGCCAAGGCGAGCGGAATTTCCAGCCCCTTGCGGATTACGGAGCGTGAGGGCCAGAGGAACAGGTTCTTGACGGTCTGCATGGAAAGCGTCGAGGCGCCGCGCGAGGGGCCGTCTTCGCCCCCGTCCGAAATAACTTCGTTGAGTGCGTTCCAGTCGACGCCGCCATGCCGGCAGAATTGGGCATCTTCCGCCATCATGACGGCGGCGGGCAGATTCGACGAAATTTTTGTCAACGGCATCCAGACCCGCTCGACCGTGCGGAGAGTGGCCCAGCGCCCGATCATCAGCGTCGAGACCGGCGGGACAAACGCGTAGAGGACAAGGAGAGCGGCCAGCAGAAGGACGGCGGCCGTCATGACGCCGAAGATCCAACGCAGCACTCGCCCCAAAATCTGTCCACGCCCCCGAACCGCCATTCCACCTCCGCCGTGCCGCCGGGACAGACTACAGGCTGGCCGCGCATGAGGGAACGCACGGCTGGCGCCGAAAGGCCGCCTTCTTGACCACCGAAGGGGGATGAGGCAATTCGAAGGGAGGGGCAGAGCGCAGGGACGTCTGGTGATCTCGTTTGAAATGAAATTGACTGATGTTGCCGATCAGGTCGAGGCGGCGCTCGATGCCCTGTTGTCACCTGACGCCCGACCGGGAGAGCGCAGCCGTCCACCGAGGCTTCTGGCAGCCATGCGGCACGCAGCGCTGGGCGGGGGTAAAAGGCTGCGGCCGTATCTGACCATCGAGACAGCCGCTTTGTTCGGTGTCCCGGCCAAAATGGCGTTGCGCGCCGCCTGCGCGGTCGAGATGGTGCATTGCTATTCGCTTGTTCACGATGACCTTCCAGCCATGGACGATGACGACCTGCGCCGCGGCCGCCCGACAGTCCACAAAGCCTTTGACGAGGCCACAGCTATTCTGGCCGGTGACAGTCTGCTCACCTACGCTTTCGAGATTGCGGCTGACGCCGCGACCCACCCCGATCCAGCGATTCGCACCGCTCTCGTGCTGAGGCTTGCTCAGGCATCCGGTCTTGGCGGCATGGCGGGAGGGCAGGCGCTCGATCTGGAGGCAGAGCGCCGCGAGTTGCCGTTGTCGGTGCAGGAGACCATCGACATGCAGGCTATGAAGACCGGAGCTCTGATCGCCCATGCGGTGGAAGCGGGCGCCCTGCTTGGCGGAGCATCGGTCCAACAGATAGCCGCGCTGACGCGCTTTGGGCGGTGCATCGGGGCCGCCTTCCAGATCGCCGACGATCTGCTCGATCACACCAGCGACGCCGCAACGCTGGGCAAGCGCGCGGGCAAGGATGCTGCGCGCAACAAGGCGACGTTGGTGTCGCTGCTCGGGGTCGAGGCGGCGGAGCGTCGTCGCGATGCGCTGATCGACGATGCCATCGCGGCGCTGCGCGAAGTGGAGAGCGATGCGGCCGTGCGGACACTCACCGACGCGGCTCGATTCGTGGCGGGGCGGCGGTCATGACCGAGGATGCGACGAGAAACTCCTACAGGCGTGGACACTTGCGGCGCGTCCAGCATTTTTTTCTCAAAGCGCGGGTCACACGTCCGCTTGCAGCCCGCCCGAGGCTGTTCTTTTCTTTTCTCGCCGGATTTGCGACGGCTTTTCTGCTGCCGGCCGAATGGCGCGCCGCAACGAGCATGCTGATCGGGTGGAACGTCGGCACGATCCTTTACGTGCTGCTCGCAGGCTTCATGATCCTGCGTGCCGATCACGAGACCATGACGCGGCGTGCCCGCACACAGGACGACGGCCGCTTCGTCATGTTGACGTTGTCGATTATCGCCGCCGTCGCCTCCATCGGCGCAATCGTGGCGGAACTCGGGGCGACGAAATCCATGGACGGCGTCGAGAAGGGCCTGCATATCGGCCTCGCGGTTTTGACGATTGTCAGCGCTTGGACCTACATCCACCTGACGTTTGCCCTGCATTACGCGCATGAATATGCGAGCGAGCGGCGGCGCCGCGAAGACTGCGAGCCCAAGCTGCGCGGGGGGCTGGACTTCCCCGATACGGTGACGCCCAGCTATGGCGATTTCCTGTATTTTTCCTACGTGATCGGCGTCGCCAGCCAGACCGCCGACGTCATGGTGTGCTCACCCATGATGCGCAGAATCGTGCTGGTGCATGGCGTCGTGTCGTTCTTCTTCAACACGACCATTCTGGCGCTGACGATCAATATCGCTGCGGGGCTGATCTGAGCCGCTACGGGCCCGCGTCCACCGGTGCGTAGCGGCGCTCGATATAATCGATTACCAGCTGCTTGAAGTCGCCTGCGATGGTGGGGCCGCGCAAGGTCATGGCCTTCTGGCCGTCGATGAAGACGGGAGCGGAGGGCGTTTCGCCGGTGCCGGGAAGCGAGATGCCGATATCGGCATGTTTGGATTCGCCGGGGCCGTTGACGATGCAGCCCATGACGGCGACGTTCAGCGCTTCGACGCCCGGATAGCGCGTTTTCCATCCCGGCATTTCATCGCGGATGAAGCTCTGGATGTCGCGGGCGAGTTCCTGAAAGACGGTCGAGGTCGTGCGGCCGCAGCCGGGGCAGGCGGCGACCAGCGGCACGAAGGTGCGAAAGCCCATGGTCTGCAGCAGTTCCTGCGCGACGGTGACTTCCACCGTGCGATCGCCACCGGGCTCGGGCGTCAGGGAGACGCGGATCGTGTCGCCGATACCCTCCTGAAGCAGGATGCCCATGGCGGCGGAGGAGGCCACGATGCCCTTCGAGCCCATGCCGGCCTCGGTCAGGCCCAGATGGATGGCATAGTCCGAACGCAAGGTGAGCATGCGGTAGACGGCAATCAGATCCTGCACCGCCGAAACCTTGGCCGAGAGGATGATGCGGTCGCGCGGAAGGCCGATCTCCTCCGCTCGTTCCGCCGAATAAAGCGCCGAGCGCACCATGGCTTCGCGCGTCACGGCGCGCGCGTCGAGCGGGCTGGGGGAGCGGGAATTACCGTCCATCAGCGCGGTCAGCAATTCCTGATCGAGCGAGCCCCAGTTGGCGCCGATGCGCACGGCCTTGTTGTGCTTGATCGCCTGCTCGACGATGGCCGAGAATTGGCGGTCTTTCTTGTCCTTGAAACCGACATTGCCGGGATTGATGCGATATTTGTCGAGCGCTTCGGCGCAGGCGGGATGCGCGGCCAGCAACTTGTGGCCGATGTAATGGAAGTCGCCGACCAGCGGCACGTGGATGCCGCGCTTGTGCAGCAGGTCGCGAATATGGGGAACGGCGGCTGCCGCCTCGTCCCGGTCGACCGTGATGCGCACGATCTCGGAGCCTGCGCGCGCGAGAGCTGCGACCTGGGCTACCGTGCCCTCTATGTCGGCCGTGTCCGTATTCGTCATGGACTGGACGACGACAGGAGCGCCGCCGCCGACCGTGATCGCGCCTTTGCCCTCGCCGATGCGCACGGCCACCGTTTTGTGGCGAGGGGCGGGTTCGGCCGGGAAGGGCGCGAGGGAGAGATCTGCGGCAGAGGATGAGGACATGGCGCAACGCTCTGGATCGACGAGGATTGAGCGCAGGAGGTGCCCGCAAAGGCACGCTAGGTCAAGAGGTGGCGCGGTCGCACCGGTCGGTCCTCATTCCTCGTCGAAAGCGAGGTCGGGCACCAGAACGCGCCGTAGCGGGATCTGCTGGCGGTGCTTGAGGTTGAGCCCATCATAGTGGCGCTGGATGAGATCGACGAATGTGACTCCATCGACGAGCTTCAGGTTGCCCTTGGTCTTGGCAAAATCATGTGCGGGCTGGGTGAAGCCGCCGGTCGTGATGAAAATGCCGACGTCACGGTCATGCACCATGGCGTAGAAGGCTTTCACGGTGTCGGCCGAAATATTCGCCTCATGCGCTTTCACCTGGATCTTCA
>JAQGKN010000099.1 GCA_028290085.1 Hyphomicrobiales bacterium | reverse complement strand
ACATGAGCTTGTGCGAATGCGCCTTGCCCTTCTCCGCAGCCTCAATGTCGCGGTCGATGAGCACCACGCCGATCCCGTTGAGGGCAGAGACATAGGCGATGCTTGCGCCCATGAAGCCCGCGCCGATAATGCCGACCTTGCCGATTTTCGCGGGCGCCTGCCCGGCGGGGCGGCGCGCGCCCTTGTTGAGTTCGCCCATCGACACGAAGAGCGAGCGGATCATGGCGCGCGCTTCCTTCGAGCGCAGGATATGCGCAAACCAGCGGCTCTCGACCTTGAGCGCGAGATCCATCGGCAATTGCAGGCCTTCATAGACGGCATGCAGAATGGCTTTCGCCGCAGGATAATTGTCCTGCGTCTCGCGGCGATAGATGGCATTGGCGGCGGGCCAGACCATCATGCCTGCGGGCGAGAACACTTTTCCTGACGGCGCGCGGAATTTCGGATCGTCCCACGGCGCAATGCCCTTGTTCCCGGCCGCGATCCATTCCTTGGCCTTGGTCAGCAATTCGTCCTTGGGGACGATGGCATGAACGAGGCCCATGGCCTTGGCGGCCTGCGGGCGAATCTGCTCTCCCTTGAACAGCATCTGCAGCGCATCGCCTGTTTGCATCAGGCGCGCGACGCGTTGCGTGCCGCCCGCGCCAGGGAAGAGGCCGACCTTGATTTCAGGCAGGCCGACGCGCGTCTTCGGGCCGTCCGAGACGATGCGGTAATGGCAGGCGAGCGAGAGTTCGAAGGCGCCGCCCAGACACGTACCGTCGATGGCTGCGACCCATGCCTTGCCGCTCGTCTCGAGCTTGCGATAGAGCAGGGTCAGGCGGCGCGTGGCGTCGAAAAATGCCTGCATCGCACGCTCTTCTCCATGCGTCTGCACCATCTCGGCATATTGCCGGGCGGAGCCGTCAAGCATGCCGAGATCGGCACCGCCCGAAAACGTATCCTTGCCGGAGATGATGACGCAGCCCTTGATCGCTGCATCGCTGGCGACATGATTGATGACGCTCTCCAGCTCGTTCATCACCTCTTCGGTGATGACGTTCATCGAACGGCCCGGCATGTCCCAGGTGAGAACGGCGACGCCGTCGGCATCTGTTTCGAAGCGGAAATTCTTCAGGTCCATATCCGGTCTCCCGCTTGTCACACGCGCTCGATGATGGTGGCCGTGCCCATGCCTGCGCCGATGCAGAGCGTGATCAGGGCCGTCGATTTGCCGGTGCGTTCCAGCTCGTCCAGCGCTGTGCCCACCAGCATGGCGCCGGTGGCGCCCAGCGGATGGCCGAGCGCGATGGCGCCGCCGTTGACGTTCAATCTGTCCGTGCCGAGCTCGAAGGCTTGCATGAAGCGCAGCACCACGGCGGCGAAGGCTTCATTGACCTCGAAGAGATCGATGTCAGCAATTGTCATGCCTGCCCGCTTCAGCACCTTGCGCGTCACATCCACGGGGCCTGTCAGCATCAGGGCCGGTTCGGAGCCGATATTGGCGAAGGCGCGGATGCGGGCGCGTGGCTTCAGGCCGGCGGCGCGGCCCGCTTCGGCGGAGCCGATGAGCACTGCTGCGGCGCCATCGACGATGCCGGAGGAATTGCCCGCGTGGTGAACGTGGGTGAGTTTTTCGATTTCAGGATGCGCCTGAATTGCAACGGCATTGAATCCGCCCTGCTCTGCCATCATCACGAATGAGGGCTTCAATTGTCCCAGCGACTGCATGTCCGTCGAGGGGCGCATGTGCTCGTCGCGAGCGAGGATGGTGAGGCCGTTGACGTCGCGCACCGGCACCACGGAGCGGTCGAAACGCCCCTCGTTCCAGGCCTGCGCAGCACGCTTCTGGCTCTCGACCGCGTAAGCATCCACCTGGTCGCGGCTGAAGCCGTATTTGGTCGCGATGAGATCGGCGGAGACGCCCTGCGGCATGAAATAGGAGGGGATGGCGATGGCGGGATCGACGGGCCATGCGCCACCCGACGCGCCGATACCAACGCGGCTCATGGATTCGACGCCGCCGCCAATCGTCATGTCGTGCTGTCCCGACATGATCTGTGCAGCCGCGAAATTCACGGCATCGAGGCCCGACGCGCAGAAGCGGTTGATCTGGATGCCAGGCACATGGTCGTCGTAGCCCGCGCTCAATGCCGCCGCGCGCGCGATGTCGCCGCCTGCTTCACCGACTGGATCGACGCAGCCGAGAATGACATCGTCAATGAGATGCGTGTCGAGCGTGTTGCGATCGCGCAGGGCTTTCAGCGCGCTTGTGGCAAGGCCGAGGGTGGAGACTTCATGCAGGCCGCCATCCGGCTTGCCGCGTCCGCGCGGCGTGCGCAGGTGATCGTAGATGAAAGCGTCGGCCATCGCGTTTTCTCCGCCCTGATTGTCTGCTCGTCTTATTGCCTGTGGCGCCGCGCTAGAATGCGTCGGCAGGCAGCGCCATCATCGTGTCGGCGCCGGTCCCGATGCGGGCCAGATGCGCCGCAGTTTCGGGCATCATACGCTCCATGAAGAATTTTCCGGTGATCAATTTCGCGTCCATCAGCGCGGCGCTCGAGGGGTCCGCAGCCTTTTTTGCGCCTGCCGCCACCGCGATCTGCGCCCACATGTAGCCGAGCGCGACGAGGCCGAAGAGGTGCATGTAATCGGTGGACCCGGCGCCCGCATTGTCGGGCTTGGCCATGGCGTTCTGCATGAACCACATGGTCGCCTTCTGCAAATCATCGACCACGCTCTTCAGGCCTGGCGCGAGGGGCTTGAGTGCCTCGTCGGCCTGGTGGGTTTTCAGGAAGCCGCCGACTTCGCTGAAGAAGGACATGATGGCGCGGCCGCCGTCCTTCGGCAGTTTGCGCCCGACGAGGTCGAGGGCTTGAATGCCATTGGCGCCCTCGTAGATCATGGCGATGCGCGCATCGCGCACGAATTGCTCCATGCCCCATTCTCCGACATAGCCGTGGCCGCCGAACACCTGCTGTGCCTTCACGGTATTGGCGAAGCCGACATCGGTCAGAACGCCCTTCAGAACCGGCGTCATCAGGCCCAGCCAATCGTCGGCTGCGCGCACCGTGGCCTCGTCGCCGGAGCGGTGAGCGACATCGCTCTTCAGCGCGGTCGTGAGAACAAGCGCCCGCGCGGCTTCATTGAAGGCGCGGATTTCGATCATCATGCGCCGCACATCCGGGTGGACGATGATCGGATCGGCCGGTTTTTCGGGCGCTTTGGGGCCCGACAGCGAGCGGCTCTGGAGCCGCTCCTTCGCATAGGCTGCTGCGTTCTGATAAGCGACTTCGGATTGCGCGAGGCCCTGGATCGCGACGCCGAGACGCGCCTCGTTCATCATCACGAACATGGCGTTGAGCCCGCGATTTTCTGCTCCCAGCAGCCAGCCCGTCGCACCATCGTAATTCATGACGCAAGTGGAATTGCCGTGAATGCCCATCTTGTGCTCGATGGAACCGCAGGAGACCGCGTTGCGCTCCCCCGGCGTGCCATCGACGCGTGGCAGGAGCTTGGGCACGATGAAGAGCGAAATGCCCTTGGTGCCGGCGGGCGCGCCTTCGATGCGTGCCAGCACCAGATGTACGATGTTCTGCGCGAGATCGTGTTCACCTGCGGAAATGAAGATTTTCTGCCCGGTAATGCCGTAACTACCGTCGCCCTTTTGCACGGCTTTCGTCTTCAGCAGGCCGAGATCGGTGCCGCAATGGGGCTCCGTCAGGTTCATCGTGCCCGACCATGCGCCGGAAATCATATGCGGCGCGTAGAGCTGCTTCTGCTCTTCGGTGCCGTGGACGAGCAGCGCGGCGAGTGCGCCCTGCGTCAGGCCGGGATACATCGAGAAGGACATATTCGCGGCTGAGGCGAATTCGTTGACGATGGCGGCGAGCGTATAGGGCAAGCCCTGCCCGCCGTAGGCAGGGTCGGCGGCAAGGCCGATCCAGCCGCCCTCGGCGAAGGCGTCATAGGCCTGCTTGAAACCTTTGGGAGTCGTGACCGAGCCGTCGGGCTGGCGCTGGCAGCCTTCCCGGTCGCCGGTGGCGTTGAGCGGTTGCAGCACCTGCTCGCAGAGCTTGGCCGCCTCTTCGAGAATGGCATCGACGGTGTCGGGGCTTGCGTCCGCGAAGCCGGGGAGGTTGTCGTAACGCTCCCAGCCAAACACATCGTTGAGCAGGAATTTCACGTCCTCGACTGGCGCCTTGTAGCTCGGCATGGGTCGCTCCCCGGTCGTCCTTATGGAATTGGTTTATATGTAAACTGACAGACTCCGGTCTTCAAGAGTGAAAGCAGCCGATGCCGGTTTCGGTTGCGGCGGACGCTGTCCACAAAACGCAAATCGCCCCGCGATCCGGAGACGCGGGGCGAAAAATGGGGCGCCCGGGCGGAAGCGCCGCCATAGCCAAAAACAGGACTGCCGGGTCAGGCCATCATAACGCGACGTGGCGCGGGTTCGCGGATTGCATCCTCAAGACGCTCCTGAGTTGCGCGCAACTCCCTGATCGCGACGTCGATATCGGCGCGCTGGCGTTCAAGCATGGCTATCTGGTCAAGAACCTGGGCCGGTGCCAGGGCAAGCTTGAGGTCCTGGGCCGGATCGTTGCCCGTTTCTAGCATTGCCCGGATCTCGGTCAGCGTGAAGCCAAGCTGCTTACCCTTGATGATCAATTCAAGCCGGGCGCGGGCATGCCCATCATAGAGGCGCGCCATGCCACGGCGGACCGGTTGGAGAAGCTGGCGCTCCTCGTAGAAGCGAAGGGCGCGCAAGCTCACCCCGTAGGTGCGCGAGATATCGCCGATCGTGACGAATTCCGATTCGACCAAGGGACGTTCGGCTGATTGGGCCGGTCGTTGATCGAGAGCAGCGGACGACGAATTGTCCTGTGTGAGCATAACCACCTCGTCAGACTTCAAAAAAATCGAAATTTCGCAACCTGATCGGATGCGCGCTGAAAATAACAACGTGGCCGATTAGAAGCTGAGTCGGAGCAGTTTGCAACTAGGGATTGTATATTAATTGAATTGCAACCATACGGCCTGACCGTGACCTGTGCCAAAAACGAGCAGTCTTAACGAGCTGTTTACCTAGTTTGCAGGACAGTCGCCCAAAGGGCCGCGCTGGGTGATTCTCTTGAATCGTTCGGGCCTACTCGTGCAATGTGGGCTCCGCGCCCGTGGGCGGCATAATGAACAAGTCGGTTCCCTGGAGCATCAAAGGTGTCGGTTTCGACGCGCGAGAAGCGGCAAAGGACGCCGCGCAGCGCGCAGGCATGACACTCGGGGAATGGCTACACAGTGTCATCGCCGAACGTGCCTCGGAAAGTGGCATGGATTTCGACGAGATCGACGAGGAAGATCAGCTCGAAGCCGTGACCGCGCGACTGGCCCGCCTGTCTGGATACGCGGCCGACTCTCGGCCGGTGCGGCGGCCGGCAAGAGCCGTCGCCTCCACGCGCAAAGCGGTGCGCCCCGACCGCTTCGAACCCCATGATTTGGCTGACGAGGACGACCTGCCGAGCCGGCGGCGCGCCGACACCCGCCAATCGCAATCGCGCGTCCACAGCGGGCGAGAGACCCGCCCTCGCGCGCCGCTTCCGGCCGCACGTTCGGAGCATCTTCTGGACGAGGCGGTCGAGATCTTCGAACGTCAGCACCGCCATCAGGCCGAGCGCACCGAAGAGGCGCTGTCGAAAGTTGCACGCCGCCTCGCCGAAATCGAGACGCACATCGCCAATCGTGACGAACCCGAGCAGTTGCGCCCCTTGCGCGCAGCCATGGCCAGTCTGGAGGATCGCGTCGAGCAAATCGCGCGCGCCAAGGCACCATCGGCGAAAAACAGTCAGGCGCTGCAGGAGATCGAAGCCCAACTGGCGCGGCTCGCCGACCGAATTCCTCAGGAAGCCCGCGCCCGCGAGGCCGACCCATCGAGCGGTGCGGCCCGGAATGCCGAGAGCGACGAGCACCTGCGCCGGATCGAGAGCAAGCTCAACATGCTGATCTCGTCGCTGGACGGGCCCAGCGAGGTCGTTTTCCCGGCGGGACGGAGTGCGAACCCCACATCACCTGGCGAGTCAGGACCGACGTCTCGGGCTGTTTCTGAAATCCTGGCCCGGCAGAAGTCGCTGGACCGCAGCGGATCGTTGCACGCGGCACTTGGAAACGCCTTTCCGCAGCCCCGCGACGCGCTTACGATGCCAGCCTATGCAACGGCGCCGATGACTGCGGCTGGCAACGACCAGATGCATACCGCTCTTCAACAGGGAATGACGTCACTCTCGCAGCAATTGCAGACGCTGCGGCAGGAATCGGCCCAGCGAGACGAACGGCGGAAGGCCGAAGCCGCACGCGTCGCGCATCCAGATCTCGATTTCCTGCGGCACCAACTTTCGGAAATCTCGCACGCCATCACCCTGCTGGCTGAGCGCGGTGCTCCGCGAGGTCTGGAAGACGCCGTCCACGAACTCATCGGACGCATCGACCAATCCCGCCGCAACGGCGTGCAGGATTCCGCGCTTGCACCGATCGAAGGCGTCCTGAACGACATCCGGCGTTCACTCACCGTGTCCTCCCCGCAGGCCATCGCGGACGCCATGCGGGAAGAGTTGCGGTACCTGCATCAGAAGATCGACGCGATGAGCGCGGGCGGCTTCGACCGCGCCGCCTTTGACACGTTGAAGCGCCAGACCGACGAGATCGCCCGGATGCTGTCGGACGTTCTCACCCGGCCCTTGTCGACGGAGGGGCTGGAGCGTCAAATCGCCCTGCTGAGCGACCGCATCGACCAGCTTGCTGCGCGGCCAGACACCGTCTCGTCCTATCTCGTCGAGACGCTCGATTCCATCCGCGAGTCCATCGACCGCGTCGATTCCAACCCTGCCCTGCGCGATGTCGAACGCCGTGTCGCCGACCTGAGCGCGCGTTCGGGTCAATTGCCCGCATCCCTCGTCGAGATGCTCGAGGAGATGCGGTATTCCATCGACCGCGTGGCCGCCAATCCGGCCTTGCGCGCCGTTCAGGTGCAGATCACCGAACTGGCGGCCCGGACGGGCGACCTGCCCCACCAGCTCGTCGAAACACTCTCCGATTTGCGCCAGTCCATCGAAAAGGTCGCTGCCAATCCGGGGCTTCGGGCCATCGAGGAGAAAGTTGCCCACCTCGCCTCGCGCTCGGGTGAACTGCCCGATCATCTGATCGAAACCCTGTCGCAGATCCGCCATTCCATCGACCGCATGGCAAGCAATGCCGGCCTGCGCGGCGTCGACGGCGCTGCCACCACAGGCGCCGGCGCCTATTCGGCTTTGCCCGATCACTTGGCTGACACGCTGGGTGAAATGCGTCAGTCGATTGAACGTATTTCGCATCAGCCCGGCTTGCGCGCCATCGAAGCGCAAGTGTCGCAGCTCGCGCACAAGATCGACGCTGCCATCGAACGTCCGCGCAACGCTCCGGACGATGGCTCCGGACAGACAAAAATCTACAGCCGCATCGCGGCCTTGCATGATGACCTGATTTCCCGGCTCGACCGCACCGGCGCCGACCCGGCGTTGCCAGCCGTCGGCGAACAGATCGCCGAGCTTTCGCAGCGGATCGACAGCGTGCACCGCGCCGTCGTCCGGCAGCGCGAGGCGGATAATACCGTTCCGCCGCCGCGCGACGAACGACTGGAAGAAATGGTCACGCAGCTCGCCGAAAGGATCGAGCGCGTCAGCAACGGCGGCCACGACACCCGCGCCTTGCAGGCCCTAGAAAATCAGGTCATGCGCCTCGCCGAGCGTCTGGAACGCACCGGTGAATCGAGCGAGGCAATCAGCGCGCTTGAGCGCACCATGGCTGAACTGTTCGGCCAGATGGAAGAAACCCGCAATGCCGCCATCGACGCTGCCGAATCGGCGGCGCGAAATGCGCTGCGCGATGTCGGTGGCTTTTCCGGCACGGCAGGCGATGGCGCGCCCGATGTAATCGCGCGCGAAATCTCCGACCTCCGTTCAATGCAGGATCATTCCGACCGGCGCACGCATTCCACTTTGACAGCCGTGCACGAGACGCTTGAGAAAGTGGTCGACCGCCTGGCTCTTCTCGAAGACGATATCGGTGACCTCCGTACACACGACAAGCACGATAAAAAGGTTGATACCCCACTCGCCGCCGGCCCCATGCCGACCTTCGAGGCTGCTCGTCCCGTCCGCGCGCCCGCGCCGGAACCCGCATCGCGGGCACCGTCGCTCGACCGCGCCCTGGACGCGCTGCGTGACGATGCACCTGACGGCGACGTCCTGATTGAACCCGGCTCCGGCTTCTCACCCGTCGGACGTCGCGCGCCCGTTCAACCGGACGCCGAGGACGAAGAGACGATTGCAGGCCACGAAACGGCGATGCAGATGGGCAGCGAGCCCCGCGTCGCGCAGGCCAGCTTCATAGCGGCGGCACGTCGTGCCGCACAGGCTGCGGCGCCCAAGAAGGCACAAGCAGCCGACACGCTGATGGGGCGCGCCACGTCTTCCGTGGAGGCAGCCCTCAACGACGCACGCTCCCGCGCACGCGCGGCCGCAACCGCCTCGGCAGAAACCCCAGCAGCGACGGAAGGCCACAAAGCCAGTGGCGGGCTTTCGCTTCTGAGAGGGAAAGCACGGCCGATCCTCATCAGCCTCGCAGGACTCGTCCTGCTGATCGGTGCGCTGCAGGTTGCGCGTTCGCTGGTCGGCAACTCCGGCAGCGAGCAGCCGGGCGTCGAAGCCGCGCCCAAACTCACGCAGGATGTCACACGAGCCCCTGATAAAGTCATGGCTACACGTGCACCTGAGGCAGCCCTTGACGCAAAGACCGCCAGCGCGACGCAGCCCGCCAACACCGCCGCCGCACCTGCCGAAAAGCGGGCGGAGACAATGCTTTCGCCGCTACCTCTCGCGGCCCAGCAGCAGGCCGCGCTGGTCACCGATGCAGTGCCCGTCGGCTCGATTCCCATAGCGCCGGAGAAGGTTCCTAGCGTGGCCGAACTCGCCAATGGCGGCAACCCAGCAGCGCAATATGAGCTGGCCTCCCGCTACTTTGAGGGACGCGAGGCCGCACGCGACGTCAGTCTAGCCGCGCAATGGTTCCGCAAAGCTGCGGACAAGGACAACGCGCCCGCGCAATATCGTCTTGGAGCTCTCTACGAAAAGGGCGTCGGCGTCCCAAAGTCTGCCAAGGATGCGTCGATCTGGTATCGCCGCGCCGCGGAGGCCGGCAACGTGCGCGCGATGCACAATCTCGCCGTCCTCATCGCCGATGGCATCGATGGCAAGCCGGACTACAAGATGGCGGCCGCCTGGTTCCAGAATGCCGCCGAACATGGCGTGCGCGACAGCCAGTACAATCTCGCGATCCTCTACGCGCGCGGCCTGGGCGTCGAGCAGGATCTCACGAAATGCTACAAGTGGCTGAGCCTCGCCGCTGCTCAGGGCGATACCGACGCGTTGAAGAAGCGTGACGAAGTTGCATCCCGTCTGCAGCCGCGCCAGCTCGCGGAAGCCAAAGTCGCCACCGATACGTTTGAAATGCAGACACCTGCGGCCTCGGCCAATGATGTCTCGTTCGACGCCGCCGCGACGGCGAAAAGCGCGGACAAGCCTCCGGCCGGCGTCGCGCCGGGCGCGGCCCGCCCGGGCTCAGGCAAGACAACAGCGCGGGTTTCCTCTCTCTGATCTGGCGAGGAAGCCTGATAGTTCTATCTTCAGGCGATCACGTTCCGGAGAGATGCTGCTTTATGACCATCATGTCCGACACGCCCGTGGGCGGGGACCAGACGATCCCAGTATCCGCCCTGCTCCTGGGGTTGGGCGGACTCATCCCTTTCTTCGGCCTTACCGCTGTGCAGATTTTCGCGCAGGACGACGTGACGCGCGAGCGCGCGGTGACCGCGCTGGTCTTCTACGCGGCCACGATCCTGTCGTTTCTCGGCGGCATCGGCTGGGGCCTTGCCATGCGCGAGCGCGATCCCGTGCAGCGCGGGCTGTCGTTTGGTGTCAGCATCGTACCTGCGTTGATTGCCTGGGCAGCGGCCTTCATCAACGTGCAGAATCTGTCATTCTCGCTGGGCGTTCTCGGCGCAGCCTTCCTCGTCCAATGGGTGTGGGACGCGCATCTGGTGCGCAGTGAGCGCGCGCCGCGCTGGTTCGGCGCACTTCGTCTGGGCCTGACGCTTGCCGTTCTGCTGGCTTTGACTGCAACGTGGCTGTGGCGGCCAGCGCTCGAAGGCATTGGCGGCGGATTCTCGCTCTGACCTAGTCGCCGTGGCAATGATGGTCCGCCACCGCATAGACGCGATCGCGGCCGAGCACGTGCGCGCGCGGGGCACGGCCACCGAAGAGCCGCCCAAATGCCACGTCGCGCAGATTGAGCCCGCCCGCATAAGCTCCAAAAGCCGGCATGACGCAGCGCTCGCCATCGCTGGCGAAGCAGCGCCTGCGCAGACTGCCGCGCGTCGTCACCACCCGCGCGACGGGATGCAGATGCCCGGCGATCTCGCCGAGCGCGGCGCCGTCCTGCGGCTCGTGGCGGAAGGTGATTGGGCCGACACTGAAGACGTCATGCGCCTGCCCACCTAGATTTTCGGGTGGCTCGGGATCGTGGTTGCCGGAAATCCAGATCCAATCCCGCCCCGCTTGCAACGAACGCAGGTTGTCGCGATCGGTGTGATGAATGCGCTCGGCGGCGCGCCGGTCATGGAAGGAATCCCCCAGCGCAATGATGGCGCGCGGGCGGTAGCGGGCAACCAGCGCGGTGACACGGGCGAGCGTCGCCGCGGTGTCGTAAGGCGGCAGGAAGACGCGGCGCGTGGCGTAGCTCGAACCTTTTTCCAGATGCAGGTCGGCCACCACGAGCAGCGCGTCGGCTTCGAGGAACAGCGCGCCGGCCGCGTCGGCCGCGAAGGTGATGCCCGCCACGACGATATGGTCAGGCACCGCGATGGGCCGGAGACTCGCTGTTATCAATGCCTCCGCCATGCCCTGCCCGCTCTCCTTACGACGCTTCATCGACAAGCGACTGCGCCGCCTCGGCCAAAATCTCGTCCTGTGCCTCGCCATAAACCGGCTCGCGGCCGATTTCCAGCATGACCGGAACGGCAAGCGGCGAGACGCGGTCAAGATCCCTGTGGATGATTCGCCCCTGAATACGCGCGAGCATATCGCTCAATCTGACGAGATCGAGGAGACCTGTCGCCGCATCGTCGCGCGCCGCACGCAGCAGGATGTGGTCGGGTTGATGGCGTCGCAGCACATCGTAGACCAGATCGGTCGACATGGTGACCTGCCGCCCGCTCTTCTCCTTGCCCGGAAACCGGCGCTCGATAAGGCCGGAGATAACAGCGCATTGGCGAAAGGTGCGCTTCATCAGGGCCGATTCCTGCAGCCATTCCTCGAGATCATCGCCCAGCATGTCCTGCGCGAAAAGTTCGTCCATGGACACCAGCCCCTTGCTGGCGCGCGTGCCGACATCCGTCACGCTCCACACGGCAAGCGCATACTCGTTGGCGACAAAGCCCATGGGCTTAAGCCCGAGCCGCTCCATGCGGCGGGTGAGCAGCATGCCAAGTGTCTGGTGCGCCAGCCGTCCCTCGAAGGGATAGGCGACGAGATAATGGCGCCCGCCGCGCGGAAAGGTCTCGACCAGGAGATCGCCGGCCGAGGGCACCAGCGAGCGGTGCGTCTGCAATTCGAGCCATTCTGAGACCTGCACCGGCAGACTCTTCCACAGTTTCGGATCGGATAGGATGCGGCGCACACGATCGGCGAGATAGGTCGAGAGTGGGAATTTT
>JAQGKN010000097.1 GCA_028290085.1 Hyphomicrobiales bacterium | reverse complement strand
TGGGAGAAGCTGTCGGCGGAGCCGGCTGATGAGGGGTTACGCTCTCTGTTCTAAAAGCCTGCAACCCCTCATCCGCCCGCTTCACGGGCACCTTCTCCCAATGGGAGAAGGACCGCGGCTCCCGAATTGCCGCGTCACCCCTTACCGCTTCGGGTCGATCGCGTCCTTCAACCGCTTGCCGATATCGTCAGGCGTATTGGCGAAGAGGGTGATGACCTTTTCGATATCGGCCGCCGGTGACGGATCGAGTTCGATCTTCTGCGACGCAGCGTCCTTCAGGAACACCGGGTCGACAATCATCTTCTCAAAGGCAGTGCGGATCGCTGCCATGCGATCGGCGGGCACCTGCGGCGGGGCGACAACCGGACGGGCTGCCGACTTTTGCGCCAGGAACAGCTCCATCACCTTGCGGTCGGTGGGGTCCTTCACAAAATCCATCGCCAGCGGAACATCCGGCAGATCGGGCAGCTTCTGCGTGGCGACTTGCAAGAGCACACGCACCTTGTGGTCGCGCAGGTAGTCGGGACGGCGCGTCTTCACGTTGGACCACGACCAGTCGCCCATGCCCTGAACCTCGCCGCGCTCCATCGCAAGCACCGCGTCGGTCGTACCGGGATAGCCGGAGATGATCTTGAATTTGGTGCCGATCAGCGCATTGAGCATGCGCGGCGTCGTCTCGGTGTCGATTGTCGGCCCCGTGCCCCCGACCGCCATTTCCTGTTTCATCGCGTCTTCGATGGTCTTGAAAGGGGTGGTGGCCCACGTCAGCACGACCGCCGTCTCAGCCGAAAGATTTCCGACCCAGTTGAATTTGACGAGATCGAAGCGCACGCCCTGTGGGTTGGTGAATTTCGACGACAGCACACCACGCTGCATCAAGCCGATGAACGTGCCGTCCCTTGGTGCGATATTGTACAGATTGTTGGCGGCGAGCAGGCTTCCAGCTCCCGGCATGTTCTGCACGATCATCGTCGGATGCCCCGGGATGAAGCGCCCCAGATGGCGCGACATGAGTCGGGCCTGAGCATCGTAGCCACCGCCGGCATCGGCGCCGACGATGATCGTCATAGTTTTACCTGTGTAAAAGTCTTCGACCGCATCGGCACGCGCAGCGTGAAGTGGAAACGTCAGTAATGCTGCAAACAGCACCAGCTTAGCATTAGTGTTTTTGTACCATTTCTTCATGAATTCAGTCCTCCCCTAAGCAACGAGCAGCTCTTTGGCTGCATGTCTTGAGTTACCAGCGTAGATCGAACGTCTATATCAGCACCCGCAGAAGTTTAGCTAGGACTTTGCCGTTACAGACTGTGCGATATCGTTCTTAATATTGACCTGACACGGGCCTCCATACGAGACAAGATTATTGACCTGGACCGAAGCTGTCGGACTCCAGCAACCATTGCAATGTTTTAGAGAATCCGTATGTCACACTTCATCCAATCAAACGCGATCCTTGGCCGCCTTGGACCCGAGTGCCGTACCCGGCTCCTACGACATCTCCAACCCGTTTCATTTTCGGTCGATGACGTCTTGATTTCTCCAGGACAGGTCATCGACCAGATCTTCTTCGTTGAGAAAGGGCTGACGTCCGTCGTCAGCGAAGGGGACGGCAGACAATCGGAAGTTGCCATGATTGGTCCCGAAGGACTCGTCGGCTACTCCGCCCTTCTCGGCGTGTACTCCACACCGCAGAAAACTCTCGTGCAGATCGGTGGCCGAGCGCAGCGCATCCCGACCGCGGATCTCTGTCGCGAGGCCGAGCAAATGCCCGAGTTGCAACAGGCTCTGATGTTCTTCGTCAATGACATGATGCTTCAGATCTCCGACTCGTGCTTCGCAAATGCCCAACAGACCGTTGAAGTGCGACTCGCGCGCTGGCTGCTCATGGCATCGGACAGGCTCGGTGCAGCTGATATTCCACTGACGCACGATCGCATCGCCACCATGCTCGGCTGCCGCCGAGCCGGTGTCACCATGAGCATGCATCTGCTCGAAGGGGAAAGAACGATTCGCGCAACGCGGGGACGCATTCAGATCCAGGACCGTGGCAAGCTCGAACAGATCGCCGGAAGCGCTTACAAAAGGTCAGTGTCCAGAGCTTCCGAGAACGGCACCGCGAGCACAACATCGCCTGCCGCACAGGTGATCTCGTAGCTCATGTCCATCCAGCTCCGGACGGACATGCCGGATGTGCGCAAGATGTCGCGCGCATTCTGCTGTGCGAACACCTGAAGATCGCCCACAGCAACCTCCTCGCCCTCTGCATCGCTGAGAAGACGTCCGCCATTCCGGAGATTGAAATAAAACCGTGTCATTTTTCACTGTCTCTGCGTGTAGTAAGGCGCGCCCTCAAGACCGAAGCGCACTCTCTTTAGCTGAGGTTTTGTCGCGCAGTAAGTGCAAAAAAAGTGTTTGTGTACGATTAGTTTATCAAGGAGGTGAGACAAGATGTCCGACTTTGCTCCGCATCTTGGAATTGTGCTGATTCCTCCGAATTTTTATGTAATTCGTGATCCGCTTCAATAGGTCACCCGTACAATACCCTCAACGGGAGCGGGGTGGCCCACATGCCGAGCAGAATCGCGATCATCGGGGCGGGACTGGCGGGCCTTGCCGCTGCCTCCAATTTGAAATCGGCCGGTTGCGACGTCACCTTGTTCGAAAAAAGCCGCGGTCTCGGTGGCCGGATGGCCACGCGGCGGGCCGGCGCTCTGCAATTCGATCATGGCGCGCAATATTTCACCGCTAAAGGAGCCGGCTTTCAGGCCGCAGTCGCCAAATGGCAGACGAGCGAGGATGCCGCGCCGTGGTTCGAGCGCGCCTTCGTGGGAACGCCGGGCATGGCATCCCCCGCCCGCGCGCTTGCAAAGGGCCTTGCCGTCATTTCCGAATGCCAGGTGGCCGCCCTTCATCGCACCGCCACCGGCTGGTGGATTCATGATCTGTCGGGACATTTGGACGTGCCGGGAAATGGCTCGTTTTCAACTGTCGTTCTCGCCGTGCCCGCGCCACAGGCCGTCCCGCTGGTCACATCGGCGGGGCTCGAATTTCCCGAACTTGCGCAAGTGCGTTATGCGCCTTGCTGGGCGTTGATGCTGGCATTCGATGCGCCGATCGAGCTGGCCGCGGATAGAATGAAGCTGGAAAACGGCCCGATTGGCTGGGTTTCGCGCAATGGCAGCAAGCCGGGGCGGCCCGAAATGCCCGATTGTATCGTGGTGCACGCATCGGCCGACTGGTCGCGCAGGCATCTGGAAGAGACGCCAGCAACTGTAGGACGCACGTTGCTCGCCGAATTCAGGACTCTGACTGGCGTGCAGTCCTCGCCGACTTTCATGACAGCACACCGCTGGCGCTATGCACTGGTCGAAGAGGCCGCGGGAACACCGTTCCTTTGGAATTCAACTGCGCGTATCGGCGCCTGCGGAGATTGGTGTCTCGGCCCGCGTGTGGAGGCCGCTTTCGACAGCGGTCAGGCAATTGCCGGTGCGGTTCTCACGCCTTCTTGAGGAACTCGGTCCGCAGCACGAGCCCTTTCACCTTTTCAGCATTGCACTCGATCTCAGCCGCGTCGCCGGTGAGCCGGATGTTCTTGACCAGCGTTCCGCGCTTCAAGGTCGTCGAGGTGCCCTTCACCTTCAGATCCTTGATAAGCGTCACGGAATCGCCGTCATTGAGAACGGTGCCGTTGCTGTCGCGAACGATGTCAGTCATGCGGAAATAGTCCTTGGATCTCGATAAAAGTTCGTGCTCGGCTTCATATGTCAGCTGAAGCAGGGCAGCACCATGCCAAAAGCACAAGATCGCTCAAAGCGCGATTAAAAAACGCATCCATGTGCCCGGCCGCGCGTTAGCGCACGTTGAACCGGCACAGGAGAAGTAACGTGGCTGACATGAGCGCAATCAAAGAACACATGGACGTAATCGGCGCCGACGGCGTGCATGTCGGAACTGTGGACAGGGTCGAGAGCAACCGCATCAAGCTCATGAAGAAAGACAGTGGCGACGGCGCACATAAGGGCCATCACCACTTCATTTCCACCAGTTTGGTTGCCGACGTCGAAGGCAATAAGGTGCGTCTGTCTGCCAACGCGGATGTCGCCGTGACCATGGAAGAAGAGGCCAAGGCCGGCAAAAGCACCATGTCCTGAGCAAATAGCGAGGGTCCCGGCAGTCGCCGCATGGCGCGCCGGGACACCGCTCACCCGGTCATCGTCAAGCGCCGCGCAGTAGATCGAAGCCGTGCCGATAACTTTTCGCGCGCACATCGCTGTAGCCGCTCGTGGAACGACCGGGGAAACGCAGGGGGACTTCCTGCTTGAGTTGCACCCCCGCTCATTCTGGGCCTGATGACATCCAAAAATACGACATCGACCTCCGCGCCTGCATTCCTTCGAGCCCGAACACTTCGGCCTCCGGCACTGTCGCGTCAGGGGGGCAGCTCTCGCTCCCGCCGCCGTAAACACAGACCCGGAGGGGCAGCCCCATATCCGTGGCCGAACAAAAAATTGATATTTTTCAAAACCATACAGAAATTTAAGAAGATCCATTGCAGTTTCGATAGTCAGTGCCAACATGACGACCGAGGCGCCTGTTTTCGCCCCACATAGGACTTCCGGAAAACGGTCTGCGCCAAAGGACGGCACCGACCAAAGTTCCGGAACATTCGGGCCTCGAAACGCTCTTAGGGCTCGTCGCCAAACGGTACGGTGGCGTTGGTTTTTTTGCTTGGGGGCATTCGCGTGTGCGTTAGGGCAACATCGTTTGCAGTGGTTTTGCTGGTTATTCCGTCCATTGCTGGGGCGGGCGAAATCAGCGCTGCCCATCGAGGCACCTGGACGGAGTCCGGTGCCTGTTCTGATTCGCGCAAAATCGTGATCTCCGGACAGACCATAAGCCTCGTACAGCCGGGCCACGCGCGTGTGCTGACAGATGGCGACGAGTCCGTATTCAAAGGCGAAACCGTCGTGAACGCGTCGCTGCCCGCCAAGAACGAACAGGAGCCAGTACTGGGCTTCTCGGCCCGAATGGTCGAATCCGGCGGGGCCGTGGAGCTTGTGACCGAGGGCGCTGGTGCGAACAAGGAATTCGCAGGCACCTTCAAGAAGTGCTCGTCGGCGACGACCACGGCGTCCCGCACGCATCGCTCCAAGACGCAGCAGACGGCTTCACGCATTGGCGGCCCAAGATATGAGGTCAACCGGCAGAGGCCCCAACGCGGTATCCCGCTCGGGACTGTGCTGGGTGGCCTCTACTAGTGGAGCGCTATGGCGCGCGCACAAATGATCACGGGAAATTCCGGATCCTCGTGCAAAAGCTCCGCCTCCGTCATTTCATTTGAAGCGAGGCCATGAAGGAATGCAGTTGCGGCCAGTACATTGCCGTAGCAGCAGATCGACAGGTCTTCCGGTGCGAAAAAGTCACTGAAGAGCCTGCGAACACCAGTCAACGTGAAGCACAAAAATGTTTTGCCATCCGTCTCTCCGAGCGGCGTTCGCGTAAGACCTGGCACACTCACCAGCAAAACCCCACCGGGTGCGAGAGCACGTTTCAGCGCGACCAAAGCAGATTGCAGGTCGAACACATATTGCAACGTCTGCGTCAGCAAAATGCAATCAAAACACCCAACCGGCAAAGCATCAGCGGCATTGAGATCAGCCACGATCGTCGCGTGTGGGTTAGCAGCGTCAATATCGAGAACATCGACCCGCGACACATTGCTCCCGAAACGACGGGCGTAAGCATCATTCTTCACTTCGAGAACCCGGCCGCGAATGTCGTCGCGATGTCTCTCAAGAAAGCGCTCTATGTAAATCCGATCGAGCGGCAAGCCCCGATCATAACCGTAGAACCGGCTGATCGGCGTCAAGCGCCGGAAACTGCCCCAGCGCAGAGTCGCCCGTTTGAGCCGGCGCTTGATCCTGGTTTTCAACCCCTCGCTCATGTCGGTTCAGCCTCATGAGAAATCCCGCACCGATTATGCACAGCAAGTGACATCCACGAAGCTTGGCTTTGGCACAATGTGTTCAGCGTTTCGGTGAGCGCTTCCGCGCTTCAATTTCGTTCAGCACAGCCTCGGGCGCAACGTCCCTGGCGATCTCCTGGATTTCGGGTGCATCACTGACCGGAACCTGAAGATGCTCTGCAATATCCAGCATCATCTTGCTGAGCTTGGTGAGTTCATGCTCTGTCAGCAAGCTGATCTGCAGATCGAGATCGTCTCGCTTGTCCTGCGCGGCGGACATCTGATTTTGGCTGATAAGGATGAACGTCGACAAGAAAATCGCTTCGACGGAAGCTTCCATGGCGAGGATCACGAAGTACGGATCGAAGCGAGGCAAGAGCGGAATCAGGCCGACATTAATAGCGATCCACACGCCGTACACGACGAGATGTACGTAAACGAACCGCATGCTTCCAGCGAACCGCGTCACCCAGTTGGCGACGCGCGTTTCGCGGCCCGCACCAGCAGCTTCGCGTTGCCGACGCTCCTCCAGCGCGCGAATATTGCGGATCAAAGACCCGCTCAGATAGCTGTCGTCTGCCTGTAATTTCTGATCGTCGACCATGAGATCCTGGGTGCAGGGAGAAGGTAAGCCCACTGAAGCGCCGGAGCCACGAATGGTTTCCAGGAAACGTCATCGCGCAAAGCACGTTTCGCAAAGTACCGGGACCGCAGTTCGGTACAGCACGGCAGGAGAGCAATCGCTGATGCTCGTATATGGCGACGCCGTGCGGCGGATAGATTGCCATGAATGGCAGGAAAAGCTCCGGGAGCCCCCCACTCCCGGCACGCTCTTAGAGCAACACGCCGAACGCGTCGCTCGCCTCATCGAAGGCGGCCAGATCGCCCAGGCACTGGCAGATGCGGCCTTCCGCGAAGCGGGAAAACGCGATCTCGACAATGCGAAAATGCAGGACATTCTGAACGTCGTCCTCTTGCTTGCCCAAGACGTAGCGACATCTTGGAAAACGGGCTTTCACTCAATTCGTGAGACAGCGGCAGCGCCAAGCGCCAAGCTCCACCTGCCCCCGACGGTCACAGGCCGCGAACCCGAGGGATATGCATTTTACGCCCTCTATCCCGAAGCCTTCTTCGAGGCGGCGCGCGAAGCACGACCACCCTTGGGACCAAGCTATGTCATTGGAATCCGCAGCATCGGCACAAGCCTCGCGGCCATGGTCGCCGCGGGATGGGCTACGCAACTACTTTACAGCGTGCGTCCGAGGGGGCACCCCTTTGGCCGCGAAATCAGTTCTCCCGACCTGATGCAGCGAATTGCGCGGGATGAGAACGCCACTGTTGGAATCGTGGATGAAGGTCCAGGACTTTCGGGAAGCTCCTTCGCCGCCGTTGTCAACGGTCTGCGTGGCGCAGGCATTCCAGATCGCGCAATGCGCCTGTACCCCAGCCATTTCGGGTTGCCCGGCGCCGAATCCAGCAGCAACTCGTGTGCCGTATTCGCGAACATTCAGCGCCACATCATGCCTATCGAGAAACTCATCATCGACACACCGATCGAGGCGCATCGCCTTGCACATTGGGTCGAGGACCTCACAGGCCCTGCACTCCGGCCACTTATCGATATCTCCGGCGGAAAATGGCGTGAACTTCGCAATGACCCGCCAGCGCGCTGGCCCGCATGCGACCTTCAGCAGGAACGACGCAAATACATCCTTGACAGCGAACGCGGTCGCTTTCTTCTAAAATTCATAGGACTCGGCAACGTCGGAGTCCAAAAGGCAGCTCTCGCGCAGAGGCTTTCGGCGTCTGGCTTCGCACCTGCGTTCTTGGGCCTGCGCCATGGATTTACGGTAGAACGATGGCTAGACGCGCCGTCGGCGACACCAAGCACGCGCGGTGCATTGCTCCCCTTCATCGCGCGCTATCTGGGATACCGAAGTGTGCATTTCCGCGACGCGCAAATGAACGGCGCCGACC
>JAQGKN010000041.1 GCA_028290085.1 Hyphomicrobiales bacterium | reverse complement strand
AGGGGTTTCCGCTTCTCAGAATGAGTTCGTAACCCCTCATCAGTCAGCTCCGCTGACAGCTTCTCCCACCGGGAGAAGCGGGGCGTGTTGTTGCCACGTCAATCAGGCGAGCTTCAGGCGTGCCTTCACGTCGTCTGGGCCGATCCTGTCCAGGCAGTCGATGAATTCCACCCGGAATGAGCCCGGCCCCCGCGCGGTCTCGGCGGCTATCTCTCCGGCGACGCCATAGATAGCGAGTGCCGCGACGGTCGCGATGAACGGGTCTTCGCCCAGGCCGACAAACGCTCCGACCAGAGCCGAGAGCGCGCAACCCAGCGCTGTGACCCGTGTCATGAGTGGCGAGCCATTGGCCAGACGGATCATACGCTTGCCATCGGTCACCACATCGACTGCACCCGTGGCAGCCACGATGCAGAAGCAATGGCGTGCGAGAAGGCGCGCCAGCGCTTCGGCCTCGTCGGTCGTGTTGGCGCTGTCGACGCCGCGGGGGCGGGCCGTCTCGAGCGTCAGACCAGCGCCGCGCGCGACGGCCATGATTTCGGATGCGTTGCCCCTGATGACCATTGGCCTGTGGCGCAACAACTTTTGCACGGTCTCGTCACGAAAGCGCGTGGCACCGGCGCCGACAGGATCGAGGACCCAGGGCGTGCCATGGGAGCGGGCGGCTATCGTTGCGACTTCCATGCTCTCGGCCTGCGTGCGCGAGAGCGTGCCGGTGTTGACGACCAAAGCTGCTGCCAGCCGCACGAATTCCGGTGATTCCTCGGGGGCATGGACCATGGCTGGGGCGGCGCCGGCCGCCAGCAGGACGTTGGCCGCGATGTCCATTGCAACGAAATTGGTAATGTTCTGCACGAGCGGATGCGCTGCCCGCATCTTTGCGAGGAGCCGGCCGACCTCGGCTGCTGTTTCCTGATGGTCCATGTCACGGGCTTTTAAAGCAAATCGGCGCGCTGCGACAGACCGGGGACCCATTGGCGAAGACGAAATGCGACCTTCGTCCAAGGTCTGCTGGTGCGTTCGCTCAACTGGGGTATTGTTGACGCGAAGCGTTGCTGGCCTCTTTGAGTCCATCCGGACCGGAGGAGGGTGCGCGGCACGACCCGGGGGGAGTGCAGGATGGCAGGAAGGCGAAGACCTTTCGCCGCCAGACAAGACGAGGGCGGAATACAATGAATCCTATGTGGTTGATTATTCTCGGCGGCCTGTTGTCGGTCGTCTATGGCGCCTACACCGTGCGTGAGCTGATGGCCGCGGATGCCGGCAACGCGCGTATGCAGGAGATCGCGGCCGCGATCGCCGAAGGCGCACAGGCCTATTTGCGCCGCCAATATCTGACGATCGGCCTTGTCGGCCTCGCCATTCTGCTCCTTCTCGACTTCCTGCTCGGCGCGCCTGTGGCCGTCGGCTTTCTGATCGGCGCGGTCCTTTCGGGCGCGGCCGGCTTCATCGGCATGAACGTATCGGTACGCGCCAACGTCCGTACCGCCCAGGCTGCGACCCAGTCACTGGCGGGTGGTCTCGACATCGCCTTCAAGGCGGGCGCAGTCACAGGCATGCTCGTGGCCGGTCTCGCGCTGCTCGGCGTGTCCGTCTATTACTTCATCCTCACCGGTCCGATGCATCTCGCGCCCAACAGCCGTGGCGTGATCGACGCGCTGGTGGCGCTGGGCTTTGGCGCCTCGCTCATCTCGATCTTCGCTCGACTGGGCGGCGGCATCTTCACCAAGGGTGCGGATGTGGGCGCCGATCTCGTCGGCAAGGTTGAAGCCGGTATCCCGGAAGATGACCCACGCAACCCTGCGACCATCGCTGACAACGTCGGCGATAACGTCGGCGACTGCGCCGGCATGGCGGCCGATCTGTTCGAGACCTACGCGGTGACGGTCGTCGCCACCATGGTGCTCGCTGCGATCTTCTTCGGCAGCCTCCCGGAAGTTCTGGGCTCGGCCATGATCTATCCGCTGGCGATCTGCGCTACCTGCATCGTCACCTCCATCGTCGGCACCTTCTTCGTGAAGCTGGGTGCTACGAACTCGATCATGGGCGCGCTCTACAAGGGCCTGATCGTCACCGGCGTTCTTTCGGTCGGCGGTCTCGCCATTGCGACCTATGCGACTGTCGGTTTCGGTGAATTCGCCACCGTCAGCGGCAAGGCCATCACCGGCATGAACCTGTTCTGGTGTGGCATCATCGGCCTCGCCGTGACCGGCCTCATCGTCTGGATCACCGAATATTATACCGGGACGGGCAAGCGCCCGGTGGTGTCGATTGCGCAGGCCTCCGTCACGGGGCACGGCACGAACGTCATCCAGGGCCTCGCGGTTTCGCTGGAATCCACCGCGCTGCCCGCGATGGTCATCGTCTTCGGTATCATCACGACCTACCAGCTGGCTGGCCTGTTCGGCACGGCCATCGCTGTGACGACCATGCTCGGCCTCGCGGGCATGATCGTGGCGCTCGACGCCTTCGGCCCGGTGACCGATAATGCCGGTGGCATTGCCGAAATGGCCGGCTTGCCGAAGGAAGTTCGTCACGCGACGGACGCGCTCGACGCTGTGGGCAACACCACCAAGGCCGTGACCAAGGGCTATGCGATCGGTTCGGCTGCACTGGCGGCGCTGGTGCTGTTTGGCACCTACACCACCGACCTTCGCGAATATGCCGGTGCGCTGGGGATCC
>JAQGKN010000040.1 GCA_028290085.1 Hyphomicrobiales bacterium | reverse complement strand
AAGGCACCGACCGCGCCGAAGCTGCCGATGGCGACGCCGATGTCGACCGAGCCGCTGATGACCGCCTGCTGTGTCTCGCCGCTCCCCTGGGTGTAGAGAAGGTCGAGGACGATGCCATGTTTCTTGAAGATGCCGGCGCGCTGGCCGATTTCGGAGACCGACGAATCCCAATTGCCGCGCTGGCCGACGGCCACTTTGAAAGTGTCTTCCGCGCACGCGAGCGTAGAAGAAAGCATTTGTGCCGAGAGCAGCAGCGCTCCCGCAGCAGCCAGACGGCCTGATTTCCCGACCATAATTTCACTCCCAATCGTGTTCGTGCCGCCTTGGGGCGGTCTCGGCGGCATCGTTTCCGAAAGTCCCGTGAAAAGCCAGCGGCTCCATGCTATTTCAAGCGCAGAGCCGCCCCGCCTAGCCGAATTGCCTATTCCGCTGCGGCGGTTTCGTTGCCGCCATCGGGATGAGCGCCCGAAAGCGTGCGCCAGTCCGTCGTTTTGGGCACCACACCTTCATAAGAGCGCAAACGGGCGCGCTCCTCGGGGCTCATTTGCGTACCGATGGCGGGCGCGCCTTCCATGAAACGCTGCACGGCCTCGACCATGGTGCGGCGGAACTGCACGATGGCAAGATCGCTTGCACCCAGCCGCTCGTCCGAGCGATTGGCGATGGCGCCCATGGTCTCCCACATGGCGATGTCCTGGTTCGGGAAGCCGCGAATGCCGGTGAAATTGCCCAGACGCATGGCTTGCCGGTCCTGGCCGAAGTTCTGCTCCATGCCCTGAAGCTTGTGATAGGTGCGGTCGAGATCGATGCCGATCTGCTGTCCCGTGAACTTGCGCCAGGCTTCCTGATCCACGCCTTCCTGCTCGCCACCATCGCTCCAGGCCATCAGGTAGAGGATGGAATGCATGTCATCGACCGGCATGTTCATCTGGGAGACGTTGTAGACGTTGTTGGGAGGGATCATCACGGTGATGGGCGCCACATAGAGCGTCACGCGCAAGTAATCGTGCGTCTGCGATTGCGCGATGGGCTTGCGAACCGCCACGTAATGGAAGCCAAATGGCGTTTCCTCCGCGAAGAGGCGGGGGGATTTGTCGGTAGAGGGGCGCTGCCACGATGTGCCGGTTGCGGTCGATCCGGCGACTTTCGCAGGCGGCATGTCGGTGGAATGCAGGCTCGAGGAATGGGCGCTGTCGATGGCGCCTTCCAGCGCCTGCGCCCAGTTGCAGTTGACGTGAACCTTCAGAATGCTGACGCGCGCTGTCTCTGAAGGCGCGAAGATCGGCGGCTGGAACTCCGGCATGGTTTCTGCTGCGCCCATGTAGACCCAGACGAAACCGCCAGCTTCCCGCACGGGGTAGGCTTTGTGCTTCACCTTCTCGGCAAAGCCGCTGCCCGGCGGCTCGGAAGACATTTCAAGCACGTTGCCGTCCACATCCATTTTCCAGCCGTGGTAGAGGCAGCGTAGGCCGCATTCCTCGTTGCGGCCATAAAAGAGCGATGCGCGGCGGTGCGGGCACAGCTCGTCCATCACGCCGACGCGGCCGTCGGTATCGCGGAAGGCGACGAGGTTTTCGCCGAGAATGCGTACGCGTACGGGATCGCAGTCGGGCTCGGGCACTTCCTCGCTGAGGCAGGCCGGCAGCCAATATTGGCGCATGAGCTTGCCCATGGGCGCATCGCCCTCGACGCGGCACAGTAGATCGTTCTCGTGATCGGTGAGCATCTATACTCTCCCTGTTCGGGCGCAGCCCGTCTTGTCTTAGTTATCTAAATTGCTAAAAGCAGAAATCCCGAATGTCGAGTGCTTTTTGCCATTTGGGGTGCATCGGCCGGTCGTAAAGTGGTGAATATGCTGGATCGGAAAGAGTGGCCGCCCGGCAGGCGAGCCGCCGAAAGTTGTAGGGAGGTTGCATGAGCAGGTTGTCGGGCAAGGTCGCTATCGTGACAGGTGGCGCGCGGGGCATTGGTGCCGCATTCAGTGAAGCTTTGGCCGCCAATGGCGCGGAGGTCGTCGTGGCCGACGTTCTCGATGGTGCTGCCGTCGTGGAGAGGATTAAGGCCGCTGGCGGGCGCGCAATCTATTGCAAGACCGACGTCTCGGACCGGGCCTCCGTCACGGCGCTGGCAACACAGGTCGCGTCCGAGTGTGGTTCAATCGACATTCTCGTCAACAATGCCGCGATCTTCGCTAGTCTCGTGAAGAAGCCATTCTTCGAAATCGAGAGCGAGGAGTGGGACAAGCTGATGGCGGTCAACGTGCGCGGCCCCTTCGAATGCGCGCGCGCGGTGGCGCCCTACATGATTGCCAGCAAGAGCGGGCGGATTATCAACATCGCCTCTGGGACCGCCTTCAAGGGCGTGCAGGGCATGTTGCATTACGTCACGTCGAAGGGCGCGGTCGTCGCGATGACACGTTGTCTGGCGCGTGAACTCGGAGGTCACGGCATTACTGTGAACGCCATCGCGCCCGGCCTCACCATGAGCGAAGCGATCGCGGACGATCCCGCATGGAGCGGCGACGCGGCGCAGCCGACGGTGAAAAGCCGTGCGCTGCAGCGCGACCAGCTGCCCGAGGATCTGACCGGCGCGCTCGTTTATCTCGCCAGTGCGGACAGTGCTTTCATGACGGGCCAGACCATGGTCGTCGATGGTGGCGCGGTCATGCGGTAACGTTCAGGTTTCCTTTTCATTCGGCAAGTGGCCGGCCAGATCGCGTGTCGAGGGCATCTTTCGTTGTGCCTTCGTCATTTCGAGTTCGTCGCGCGCGAGATTGTTAACCATCAACAATAGCGTGCGGCGTGTCGCCTCGACGTCCTCGGGCGGCGCTCCCCTTGTTGCGATCCGGTTGACCTCCTCGGCCAGTGGCACCAGGCTTTCGCGCAGGGCGCGGCCTTTTTCCGTCAGAAAAATATAGACCTTTCGCTTACTGTCGGGCTGCTGACGGCGCGTGACGTAGCCCAACCGCTCCATCGCCCTGATGGCCGTGAAGGCCGTCGGCACCATCAAACCAGCCTCTTCGCTGAGGCGGCTCAGGGTCAATCCGTCATCTTCCCACAGGATTCGCAGGAACACCCAGTGTCCAAAAGACACGGAATGTTCGCTCAGCCGCATCTGGAAGGCGCGCGTCAAACCGCGCCATGCATCCTTCACCAGATGCGCCATGCGGTCATTGGGCCCGCGCGATTGCCAGTGCCGAAGAATGGCTTGTGTGCTGACCGGATGCTCGTCGCTGTCGTTCAAAGGGCATATTCCTCCGGGATAACTCGGCGCGGCCGCATAAAAAACTGCGGAAATCCGCGCCAAATGGCCACTTGCTCGATTCTGGGATTTATAATGTAAGAAGCGGGTAAGCGCCCGTTTGATTCGAGGAGATTCCAAATATGGCAAAAGCCGCTGTGAAAACCGCCACCAAAGCCGCCACCAAAGCTGCGCCGAAGGCTACCAAGGCCGCTGCACCCAAAGCCGCCGCTGCTCCGAAGGCTGCTGCCGCTCCCAAGGCTGTCGCAACCGTGACCGTCAAGCACATCGCTGCTCTGATCGCCGAAGCTCATGAGATGCCGAAGCGTCAGGCCGAAACGATCATCGGCGAAATCGTCGAGATCATCACCAAGAACCTGAAGAAGGGCAGCCGCGTTCGTATCGGCGGCCTCGGCATTCTGCAGGTCAAGAAGCGCGCCGCACGCATGGGCCGCAACCCTGCGACCGGCGAAGCGATCAAGATTAAGGCTTCCAAGAAGGTGGCTTTCCGCGCTCTGAAAGAGCTCAAGGAAAGCATCTAAGCCGAAAGGGCCAAGCTCCTTCTCCCTTTGGGAGAAGCTGACTTATGAGGGGTTACAGCCGTCGTTTCTACAGGCTGTAACCGCCTCGACCTGCCTGTGCGAAGCGAATTTCCGAAAGGGAGACGGCTCCCCTGATCTGTTCGCGTCGAGGGCTGAGGCCCCGTGTTTGAGGCCAGATTTTAGCGGGATGTTCACCCTGCTCAAAGCTCGCGAGAATTTGCCGAGCGCTTTCAAGCCCATATTAAACATCGCCGCCTAGCTTCCCACTTCGAAGGGCCACGGTCCGGACGGAGTTGAGTGATGAAGGCGGAACCTCCAGTTGGCGTTCTCGTAGGTGTTCCAGAGGCCAGGCGACGGGCAATGTCCTACGCCGTGGTTCTTTCGCTCGTCGGAGTCGGCGCTACCGCTGCGGTCGTCTGGATCGCCCTGAATGGACTGACCTGGGTCGAGGTGTCCTGCTTCCTCCTGTTTTACGTTTTGACCAGTGTCGGGCAGGGGATCGGGCTGCACCGCTATTTCACGCATCGCAGCTTCAAGACATCGCGCACCATGCGCGCGATCCTGGCGCTTCTTGCGACCATGTCCATGCAAGGCTCCATCATCGGCTGGGTGGCCGATCACCGGCGCCACCATGCTCACACCGACCATTGTGGCGATTTGCACAGCCCCCACATCGACGACCATTGCAGTCCGCTGACCAGCTGGCGCGGCATTCTGCACGCCCAACTTGGTTGGCTGTTTGCCGACACGTTCAGCGATGCGCGCATCTTTGCGAAGGATCTGGCTGATGACCCCATGCTGGTCTTCTTCGGCCGCACCAGATTATTCTGGTATCTCGTGTCGATCGTCCTGTTGCCGGCGCTCTATGGCAGGATCGTGGGTGGTGCGGAGCACGTCGTCGGGGCAATCCTCATCGGGGGCATGCTTCGCGCCGTGATCTTCTCGCAGAGCATTCTTGCGCTGAATTCAATCGGCCACACCATGGGCGCAATTCGCTTCGCTCAGGCGAACACGAGCCGCAACAATTTCTGGCTCGCCATCCTCACGCTGGGCGAGGGCTGGCACAACAATCATCATCGCTTTCCGCGCAATGCCTATGCCGGCTTGGCCTGGTACGAGATCGACCCGCTGGGCACGATGATTTCCATCGGCGAAAAGCTCGGTCTTTGCTGGGATGTCGTGCGTGTGGCTCGTCTCGACGAGGCGATGGTCGAGACGAAAGCGGGGCCGCTGATGCGTTCCGCGGAACATTTCATTTAGTTCCGCACTGCAATTTCGCTTTGCAACAAAGCGATCAAGTGTGCTCTTTTGGCGCAGGCGCTGGGGCTTCGGCGGGCTAAAGCGCCCCCAAGGAGGCAAATGTGTTGAAGGCCCTAGCGAACGGATTTCCGGTCAGTGCCGTGCTGTGGTTTCTGATCTATTACGCAGTTACGTCTCTGTTGCGCCTGTGGTCATAAGGCGAAGAGCCAGCCCAGCAACTCGAATACGAACCATCCTAGAACAGACGTCCAGATGAGCAGCAATATTGCGCTCACGGCCAACAGGCCTGCCTCGAAGGTCTTGCTCCGGGGCATGCTCCTGCGTCGGGGCGCAGGCGCCTGCATCGACGCGGCGTCGATAAGATCGATGTCCTGTGCGGGGTCCGCCATCCGGCTCTCCAAGTGATTCGAAAGCGAACCGTCCGTATGCCCCGGCATCATGGCGAATTTGCAGAATTGCGCTTGTGCGCACGCGCGCCTGTGCGCCTGCCACGATAGCGAAGACGGCAACGGACATAGTCGTCGCGTTGCCGTCATTGCACGGCGCCGATTACACCACGGCGTTGTAGTAGGTCAGGTCGATGTAGCGCTTCGGCTCGCTCAGCTGAGCGCCCGTGCCGTATTTCGAGCGCAGGCGCAGCACCTGGTCCACGCCATCCATCAGGATGCCTGCCTTGGGGGTCAGGCCCGAGCGTGGCGAGAGCAGGCTGTTCATCACGGCGCCCGCGACGGGCGGCTTGATTTCGGGCATGCGCTCGAGAAGGATCTTCGTTGCTTCCTCGCGGTTGGCCGGATCAAGCGTCCATTCGAGGCCTGCGAGATAGCCCTTGATGAAACTCTTCAGCGTCTCGGGGTTTTCTGCGGCCCAGGCGCGGCTGGCGGCGAAGCTACCACCCTGATAGGCGGCGAGCATGTTGCTCGACGTGTCCAGAACCTTGAAGCCCTGGTTCTTGGCGATGCTCGTGAAGGGCTCGATGGTGAGCGTGCCGACGTGCGTGCCCGCCTTCACAGATTCCCAACGCTGCGGCGTCGCGCCGACAGCCACCATGGAATAATCGTCCTTCGTCAGGCCGTTCTTCTCCAGCATCTCGTAGAGCACGAAGGCAAAGCCCGTCGAGAGCGCGTCGAGCGCCAGCGACTTGCCCTTGAAGTCGGCATAAGTGGCGATGTCCGGCGACGTCACGAAGGCGAGTTCGACCTGCGTCGCGCCCATAAAGGCGAAGAAGTCTGGTGTCTGGGGCAGCTTCACAGCGCCCTGGCCTTCTTGATAGGCGACCACGTTGTCGAAGGCCGTGCCTGCGATCTGGAATTTGCCGGCGGCGAGATTTTCAGCCTGGAAGGCGGAACTCGGTGTCGTCGTCAGGTTGACGTGAACGCCCGCCTTTTCGAAGAGACCCTTATCCTGCGCGACGAAAAGGGGCAGGTTCGGGGCGCCGGGGAAGCAGATGATTTCGACGGATGCGGTCATGTTGTGTCTCCTCGCGTGTTCGTTCTTCAGGCCGCAGTGTTGGATCAGGCGGCAGTCTTGGATTTCGCGGCCTTGGCGTCCTGGATCGTCTGCCAGATGCGATAGGGCGTCGTGGGCATGCGGATGTCGCGCACGCCGTAGTCCTTCAGCGCATCGACGACGGCGTTGACGATGACCGACAGGGCCGGAGTCGTGCCGCCTTCGCCGCCGGCCTTGATGCCGAGCGGGTTGGTGGGCGACAGCACTTCGGCGATTTCCGTGCGGAACGACGGCAGATTGTCGAAGCGCGGCATGCCGTAGTCCATGAAGGAGCCCGCGAGCGGCTGGCCGGATTCGGCGTCGATCTCGAACAACTCCCACATGGCCTGTCCCACACCCTGCGCGATGCCGCCATGGGTCTGGCCATGCACGATGAGCGGGTTGATGCAGCGGCCGACGTCGTCGACCGTTGCGTAGCGCGTGATGTCGATCCAGCCGGTGGCCGGGTCGATCTCGACTTCGCAGATGGCGGTGCCGTTGGGGAACACCGGCTCGTGCATCTCGTTGGTCAGGCCGATGGTGAGACCGTCGGCGAGATCGCCGGGCAGGGTGGCTCGGGCGGCTTCCTTCGCCAGCTCGAACATGCTGAAGGAGTGGTTTGTCTCCACCGAGACGAAACGCCCGTCGGTGAACTCGATCTGGTCGGCATCCTTGCCGAGGATCGTACCCGCGATGCGCTTGCCCTTTTCGATCAGCAGCGTGCTGGCCTTGGAGATCACGGTGCCAGCATGACGCATGGAACGGCCCGAGTGCGAACCGCCGCCGACCTTCACGATGTCGGTGTCGCCAAGGATGATCGTCACCGTTTCGACGGGCACCGAGCAGAGGTCTGCGACGACCTGTGCGAAGCTCGTCTCATGGCCCTGGCCGCTCGGCTGGGTGCCGATGACGCAGGAAACCTTGCCTTCGGGGTGAATGGTGATTTCCGCGCGCTCGCGCGGTGAGCCGATGGAGGATTCCACGTAATTGGCAAAGCCTAGACCAAACAGCTTGCCGCGCTTCTGCGCCTCGGCGCGGCGTGCTTCCGCGCCGTTCCAATCGGCGATCTTCATCGCCAGATCCATGTTGGCTTCGTAGGTGCCGCTGTCGTAGGTCGCGCCCACGGCATTGGTGTAGGGCATCTGCTGCGGCGTCACGAAGTTCTTGCGGCGCAGCTCGATCTTGTCGAAGCCGAGTTCGCGTGCGGCGGTGTCGATCACCCGCTCGAGGATGAAGTTCACTTCCGGGCGGCCCGAGCTGCGATAGGCCTGCGTCGGCATGGTGTTGGTGAACACGGCGCGGGCGCGCAGCGTCGCCAGCGGAATGTCGTAGGAGCCGGTGATGAGGCCAGAGCCCTTGCCCAGCGGCGATAGCGACACGCAACGCGCGCCGACATTGCTGATGTTGTCAGAGCGCATCGCCAGGAACTTGCCGTCCTTGTCGAGCGCCAGCTCGACCACGGAGGCGAGATCGCGGCCCTGATAAACGGTGAGGAAGGCCTCCGAGCGCGAGACGGTGTTCTTAACGGCGCGGCCGAGCTTCTGCGCGGCCCACATGACGAGTCCATATTCGACGTAGACGCGGTTTTTCGAGCCGAAATTGCCGCCGACGTCGAAGGTGAGCACGCGGACGCGCTCAGGATCGACGCCGAGCACGGTCGAGAGCTCGTGCTTCTGGCGCACCGCGCCGCCGCCGCCACAATGCAGCGTGTAGCGGCCGGTCGTCGCGTCGTAATTGCCTAGGGCCGAGCGCGGCTCGATGGTGACGCCGGTGACGCGAGGAATGTAGATTTCCATGCGCACGCTGTGTGCGGCCTGCGCGAAAGCGCGGTCCGTCCCCGCGATATCACCGAATGTGGTGTCGACGAGCACATTGTCCTTCACCTCGTCCCACACCGGCTCGACGCCCGGCTGGATCGCAAGACGCTGGTCGGAGACCCAGGGCAGAACCTCGTAATCGACCAGAACCGCCTCGGCGCCGTCCATGGCTTGCGCCTCGGTCTCGGCAACCACCATGGCGACGGCTTCGCCGACGTGGCGCGCCTTGTCTGCCGGCAGAAGCATGTGCGGGCCGATGTAGATCGGCGTGCCGCCGGGGCCTGCGAGCTTCATGTCGTATTTGGTCTTCGGTACGGGATCGTGCGGAATGGGCTTCAAGCCGTCGGCGAGCACATCCGCACCCGTGAAGACGGCGAGCACGCCTGGCAGCGCCAGCGCGGCCGTCGAGTCGATGCCCAGAATGCGGGCATGCGGGTGGGGCGAGCGCAGCATCACGGCGTAGGCCTGGCCGGGAATGGTGAAGTCGTCTGTGAAGCGGCCCTGTCCGCGCAGCAGGCGCGCGTCTTCGTTGCGACGGACCGGCTTGCCGATCGAATGGAATTCCGAAGCTTCGATTTTGGTCATGGCCTTACGCGTCCCTCACGGCTCATTTTAGGCCCGTTGCCAAGGTCGCTCGGAGCCTCGGCAACAGGTCTGCGATCTGGTTGCTTCGCTATCGCAACGCCTGTAACAAAGCAACCGAACCAGGATAGAGCTTCGACGAAGCTAGTGGGAGGGTTGAGTATCATGACAGCTTCGGAGCGCCGTCACGCACCGGCCGATTTTCAGGAGCATCTCGCTCTTCTGGAAGAGCGCGGCCTCCTCGTGCGCATCGATCGTCCGATCAACAAAGATACCGAGTTGCATCCGCTTGTGCGTTGGCAATTCGTGGGCGGATATCCCGAAGAAGAACGCCGCGCTTTTCTCTTCACCAATGTGGTGGGATCGAAGGGCGAGAAATACGACATGCCCGTCGTCGTCGGCGCGCTCGCCGCGTCCGATGAAATCTATGCGATGGGCATGGGCGTCGATGTGAAAGATCTTGGCGAGATCTGGATGCATGCGATCGATCACCCGATCCCGCCGGAATTCGTCGAAACCGCACCCTGCCACGACGTTGTCATCACTGGCGACGAACTGACGCGCGAGGGCGGGGGTCTTTCGCGCCTGCCCGTGCCGATCTCGACGCCGGGCTTCGATGCCGCGCCTTATCTCACGGCGACCATCTGCGTGACGAAGGACCCTGAGACGGGCGTGCGCAACATGGGCACGTATCGTGCTGGCCTGAAGGCGGAGAACCGCCTTGGCGTGCGCATGGCCTCGCGTCTGGGCGGTGCTGGCGGCTACCTGCATTGGCTCAAGTACCAGAAGCTCGGCCTGCCGATGCCCTGCGCCATCATCGTGGGTTGCGCGCCTGTCGTCGCCTTCACGGGACCGCAAAAGCTTTCGACGTCGCAGGACGAAATGGCTGTTGCTGGCGGACTTGCGGGACGTGCGTTGCGCGTGACGCGTTGCAAGACCATCGATCTCGAAATTCCCGCCGATGCTGAAATCGTCGTCGAAGGCTATATCGACACGACCATGCTGGAGCCCGAAGGCCCGTTCGGCGAAAGCCACGGCCATGTCGCGCTCGAAGACTTCAACATGTCGATGACCGTGACCGCGATCACGCACAAGAAGAAGGCTGTCTTCACTTCGATCATCAGCGAAGTGACGCCGAGCGAGTCGAGCATTCTCAAGAAGTCGGCCTATGAGGCGCTTTACTTTGCGCATCTGAAGAACCAGCTCGAAGTGCGCGGCATCAAGAAGGTCGTGATGCACGAGCCGCTGACCAACCTGCGCAAGGTGTTGTTCCTGCAGTTCGCGCAGGGCGCACCGCAGACGGAAGTCTGGCGTGGCCTGCAGGGCGCAGCCAGTTTGCAGGCGCAGTGCGGCAAGATCGTCATCGCGGTCTCGGAAGATATCGACCCGCACAACACGGACGCGATCTTCTGGTCGCTGGCCTATCGCTCGAACCCCATCGAGGACGTGCTCGTCGTGCCGCATCGCTCGGGCGGCCATGGTCCGAAGTCGGGCTCCGGTTCCGGCGATTCCACGCTGATGATCAACGGTACGCTGAAGCACACGATGCCGCCGCTGGCTCTGCCCGCGAAGGAATACATGGAAAATTCCAGGAAGATCTGGGAAGAGCTCGGCTTGCCGCGTCTCAGCGTGAAAGCGCCGTGGCACGGCTACGATCTGGGCGACTGGAGCCCCGACTGGCAGGCCTTCGCCGATGCCGCTGCAAACGGCGACTGGGCGAAGAACGGCCTCAACACCTTCGGCCGCCGCAAGGCAGGTCTGTCGCCGGAAACGCCGGTGCGCAATGTCGAAGGCAAGGCGCCGGCCAAGCCTGACTCGCAGAATTCTCACTGAGGTGACGAACATGAAGAGCGTAACGCTCACGATCAACGGCAAGCAGGTGACGGCGGACGTCGAAGGCCGCACGCTGCTCGTCAAACTGCTGCGCGAGCAGCTCGGCATGACTGGCACCCATGTCGGCTGCGACACGACGCAATGCGGCGCCTGCACGGTGCTGTTCAACGGCGATGCCGTGAAATCCTGCACCATTCTCGCGGTGCAGGCGGATGGCGGGGACGTTCTCACCATCGAGGGCGTCGGTACCGATGAGAAGCTTCATCCTGTGCAGGAGGCATTTCGCGAACATCACGGCCTG
>JAQGKN010000035.1 GCA_028290085.1 Hyphomicrobiales bacterium | reverse complement strand
CCGCGCCCCACATGATAAGCTTCGGCCAGATGATCGCGATCTTCGCCGAAGGCCCGATCTGGTTTACACGTGGGCCGCTCAAATGGATCGCGATCAGCGCCGCGCTTCTCGGACTGGCCATCATGATCCTATAAACGAACAGCCTCGGACCAGCCCCGCTAGCTAGTCTAAAAGTATCAACACCAACCAGGCCGCAGACACATGGCGCAGGACGTGATTCAATCTCTTCAAACCCTCTGCGACCGGCTGAGGGAGAAGCTGATGCTACAGCCCGAATATCGGGCGCTGCTCAGCCTCGAAAAAACCATTGAGGATATTTCCGGCTGCATGGGCGTTCTCGATGAACCCGCTGCCCTCCCGGAACAAGCCGCGCCAGCGCCCGCCCCGGCCGCTGAAGCGCGTGGCTTCGATGTATCTGCGATGTCGATGCGTCAAGGCTCCGGCAAAGTCGCCGACGTCCTTGCCGACGCACTGATGGACCGCAAACAGCGCGCCACAGCAGATCATCTGCCAAGCCATCGCGTGGCCTGAGGCCACGTCCCATTGCAACAAGAAAAGCCGCCGGATTTGCACCCGGCGGCTTTTTTTATGGGCGCTTTCGATCAGCTATTTGCGAATGTCTTCGCTGGCGATGAAGGTAAATTCCGGCACGAGGACGTCCAGGACCACATCAGCCTGCAGACGACCCTTGACGCCTTCGCGAATGGATGCACGGAACTGTGCCAGGTTGAACCTATCGAGATGGCGGAAGTCGAGCTTCTCGTCCGAATAAATGAGTCGGAAGGCTTCATCGAGAACGAAAGAATCAGGGGAAATTGAGAGTTTTTTCGCCATTTCGGCATCGAGCGTGTAGGAAATCTGCGTGACGACGTAACCCTGCACGGCGCCGTTCGAAATCATGGGAACGTTGATCACCTTGAGCTTGCGCAACTCGGCGACCCTGCTCTCGTGCGCCGGCCCCGTTGGCATCGTGCTCTGGCGCACCTTCCACATCGTCATGCCGTAGCTCGACGCGAGTGCAACAAGACAGATCCAGAGCCCAGCCGCCAGACGCAGCATCATCGCCGCACATCCCTCGAAACCTTTGCGGAATAAGTGCCGTCCGACGACGCATCCTCGATGTTGCTTGCAATGAGGCTGGCAATCTCGTCGGCCGCGTGGCGGTGCAATTCAAGCACGCGGGCGTTTTCGGCAAGCAAATCCCGCAAGCGCCGCAGATGCGTCGCAAGGTGACCACCCTGCTCGTTGGCGGGCAGCACGCGCATTGCCCGCGTCAATTCGAGCAGGCCGTAATTCTTCTGGTGGTTGAGACGCTCGAAATCGACGTGGCCCAGCGAGCTGACCACGAGGGTCTCTTCCTCAATGACCTGAGATAGCCGATCGACAGCTCCCAAAACGGCAACATAGGCGCCCGATCCCGGCGCCTTCAGCGCATCTTCCCTGAACTGAACAGCCACGCGTCACCCCTTTATAAAGTCGTTGTTGCGGAGAATTCCGAGCCCGGGGCCCTTGGTCATCTCACCTGCAATCTTGTCGGCAAGCATCGAACGCCAGACACCGCCAGCGTTATCCTTCCCGAAAAATGTACCGCCCTCTTTGGGAAGCATGCTTTCGACGAGCATTTTCGCAACCATCGTTTCAAGGCCACGGCGGGCCTCGTCCACAGATGGCTTCTCCTTGACCGTCGCACCTGTGGGCGCACTGAAGAAACGAGATTCACCTAATGCCGACCAGCGCGTCGACGAACGCGACACGTCCTGAGCGCTCAACACATCATCAAATGTGCACGTACCAACGCCGTCTCCAAGCTCGGAGAGCCGTTGCTTGGCGGCGTTCACCTTGGTCGGATCTGCCGCCATGGCGACGTCCAGAACGATATCGGAAAGCGGTTGGATGGACACGCGACGGGCCTCTCGATCGGATGTAGCGCAAACCATACGTCAGCTGGCTTACGGCAGGCTTGTCGCACGCGCCCATTCCTGCTCGACCATCTCTTCGAGGATCTTCTTCTCGGCATCAGCCCTGTCGGCACGCGTCACGGCCTGATACAGGCGCTCAACGCAGACCGTTTGTGTCGAGATAGCCTTGAAGCGCGCCTCGCATCTCGCCGTTTCCTGCGCCGCACGCTGCTGTTCGCGCAGCAGACTGCGCAGACGTGGACCACCCGTCTGCGCGAGCGTGAGACCTGCCGCATCGTCGCGGCCCATGGCACTCACCATTTCGATTTCCTCAGCGTCGAGGCGCCGTGTCTCAGCGGATGCGCGCATCAGGCGCAATTCAGCGTCGCGTTTGAGCTGCACCTGAACCTGCAGGATGCGTGCGGCATTCTTTGCTCTCTTGCTCATCATCGCACCACGAATTGTTCGAAGCCAATCAGAAACCCCTGAAAAAAGGGCCGTGCAATCGTCATCATGAGGAGCAGCCCTGCCGCGATGAGAAATGGCATGGACGCGAAATAGACCTGGATCGACGGCGTCATCTTGTTGGCGAGGCCGAACGAAAAGTTGAGGACCAACGAAAGCACGAGAAAAGGGCTACTGATCCGCAAAGCCAACAAGGATGCGCCCGTGACCGCGTCCGCGAACTCGCTCACGCTGAAACGGGTTGGCAAAGCTCCGCCCGGCGGCAACGCGTTGTAGGATTGGAAAAGCCCGCGCAGCACTTCCAGATGCAAGTCGGTCACGAAGAACAACGTCGTGGCTATAAGCAGGATCAGTGTGACGATCGCCGGTTCAGCCTCTGTCTCCTCCATCGGCATGCCCGCGATGCCCGACAGTCCAATGGAGCTGGCAATGCCGGTCGCCAGCATGTCCAGCATCAAGAAGAATAAGCGGGCCAGAAGCCCGATCAGCATACCCGTCATCAACTCGGTGATGATGATACGGATCATGGCCGACATGACCAATGGATCGACCAGAGCCGTGAGACGTTCGTAGAGGAGCGGCAGGAACGCTAGGCTGAGGCCGACGGCGAGGAAAAGCCGCGCCCGCATCGGCACGCGCGGACTGGAGAGACCGGGCATGAGCATCACGCAAGCGCCCACGCGGCAGAAAACAATGAATGCCGCCAGGATGACTGTCGAGGCGAGATCCGTCACGAAATAGCGCCGAGTGGCCTGATATCGACGCCGCGAGCAACTTCAAGATGCGAGAGAACAGGCAGCTTTGCAAACATGCGCTCGATGATCATGCGCACATAGGGCCGCGCTTCGGGCGTCGTAATAAGCGCGAACTGATGGCCTTCGTCCATCTGGCGGCGAATTGCGGTGGACGCCTCGGCCGCGAATTCATCCATCAATTTCGGATCGAAATCGAGTTCGAGAATCTCGCCCTTCTGGTCGCGTTTAAGCGCCTTGTGGAACGCCAGATCCCAGCGATTGCCAAGGCGCAGCAACTTCAGAACGCCGTCCTCCGTGAGGTCCCCGCAAATCTGCTGCGACATGCGAAGCCGCACGTGCTCGACGACCTGTTCGGCACGACGCGCATGCGGCGCGATCTCGGCGATGGCTTCCAGGATGAGATGCAGATTGCGGATCGAGACGCGCTCCGCGAGCAGCAACTTGAGAACGGATTGCAGGCCGGAATAGGTGATCTGCGCCGGGCAAATATCTTCGATCAGTTTCTTGTATTCGGGATCGAGCCTATCAAGCAGCGACCGCATATCCTTGTAGGACAGGAGCTGCGCAAGATTGTTGCGGATGACCTCACTGAGATGCGTCAGCACGGTCGAGCCGTTGTCAATGGCTTTGAAGCCTTCGCGCCTCAACTCGGCCTTGAAGGATTCAGACACCCAGATCGCCTTCATGCCGAAAGCGGGGTCCGTACCCTCGTCATAGGGCACGTCCGGACGCGGGCCATCACCAATGACAACAAGCAAATCGCCAATGCGCATCTCCGAAGAGGCTACGACCGTTCCGTGAATCTTGATCTGGTAAGACTTCGGCGGAATAGCCAGGCTGTCGCTCACCTTGATTTCGGGAACGACGAAGCCATAGAGCATGGCGAACTTGCGCCGCATCTTCGAAACGCGGCTCGCCAACTCACCCTGCACCACAAGCAGCCGCGGAGCGAGATGCTTGCCCATCACGAGTTCGATCTCGACGGTGCGAAGGCTTTCCTTCACCGACTCCTGCGTCTCGACGACACGAGCGGCTTCCTTCTGACGCCCGGCTTCCAGCGCGCGCGCAGTTTCTTCAGCGCGACGCTTGGGGATCAGGCGCGCGAGAAACGCCATTGCAGAGCCGAGAATTGCGAAGGGAAGAAAGGGAAGCCCCGGCACGAGCGACAGCATGAACATCAGCATCGCTGCTACGAACAAAGCGGGCGGATAATTTCCGAGCTGCCCGAAGACGGCTTTTTCAGCGGATCCGCGCGTGCCGCCCTTGGACACGAGCAAGCCTGCCGCGAGCGACACGATCAGCGCCGGAATCTGCGATACGAGACCGTCGCCGACCGAGAGCTTAATGAAGACATCGGCCGCGCTCGAAAGCGACAGGCTGTGACGCGTCACGCCGATGATGATGCCACCAAACACGTTCACGGCAAGAATGATCATGCCCGCGATGGCATCGCCACGCACAAACTTCGACGCGCCGTCCATCGATCCGAAGAAGGAGCTTTCTTCCTCGAGTTCCCGACGCCGGCTCTGCGCTTCCTTGTCGTCGATGAGACCGGCGGACAGATCGGCGTCGATCGCCATCTGCTTGCCAGGAATCGAATCGAGCGTGAAGCGAGCGCCGACTTCAGCGATACGCGTTGCGCCCTTCGTGATGACGAGGAAGTTGACCGTGATCAGGATGACGAAGACGATCAGACCGATCACGAAGTCGCCGCTCATCACGAGGTTCGAGAAGCCGCTGATGATGTAACCCGCGGCCGTCGTTCCCTCAGCGCCGTGCGAGAGGATCAGGCGCGTCGTTGCAATGTTCAGCGACAGCCGCAACATTGTCGCAACGAGCAGAATGGTTGGGAAGGCCGAGAAGTCTAATGGCCGCTGGATCCACAACGCCACCATGAGGATCAGCACGGACAGCGCGATCGACAGGGCCAGGCCCAGATCGATCAAGATCGCAGGAACCGGCAGGAAGAAGATCGACAAGATCGCAACGATGCCGCCAGCGAACCAAAGGTCCCGGCCGGCTGCTCGTTTTTCAGATGCCTTGGTGAATGCGAGATCGGTCATAAATCCTCCGCTGATCCGATGCGGAGATTGACCCTTGAAGCTTGCGCGGGAGTGCCCGGACGCAGCGGGGCTAGAAGCCCTTCTCGATCCGCGAATAAACGTTCTGCGTAAAGGCCAGCATTTGCTCGCCGATAAAAGGCGCGCTCAGGGTGAGCACGACCAGAATTGCCAGGATCTTCGGAACGAAGGTGAGCGTCATCTCCTGGATTTGCGTCAAGGCCTGAATCAAAGCGACGATAATGCCAACAAACATGGCCGTCCCCACCGCGGGGCCGGATCCCTTCACGATCACCCAGAAAGCAAGCTGGATGAGATCGAAGGCGTCGCTCTCAGTCATGGCGCAGAGATCGTGATACCGGAGGTGACGCTCAGCGAGGCCCCGTTGTCGAGATTTGCGGTCACGCCGTTCGAGTCGATCCGCACGGACTGGACCACGCCCGACGTCAACCCGTCCGACGACGTCGCGACTTTGCCGATGATCCCATCAGCCTGCGAGATTTGCGACATGGAAATCAGCGAGTCGAGCTTCGTATTCGATTGCACGGCTTGCTCGACGCTCGAGAAGGACGCGAGCTGCGACAGAAACTGTGACGAGTCCATGGGCGCCGTCGGATCCTGGTTCTGCATTTGCGTAACCATGAGCTTCAGGAACGAGTTATAATCAACGCTGTTCT
>JAQGKN010000016.1 GCA_028290085.1 Hyphomicrobiales bacterium | reverse complement strand
TGATCCCGGCGGGCAGATCAAGGCGCTGGTCGGGGGCCGCAATTATTCCGACAGCCAATTCAATCGCGCCGTCGCTGCCAAGCGGCAGCCGGGCTCCGCCTTCAAACCGTTCGTGTATCTGACTGCGCTCGAACGTGGTTTGACACCGGACACGTTGCGTGAGGATGCGCCGATCAATGTGAAAGGGTGGCAGCCGGAGAATTCGTCGCACGATTACAATGGCGCGGTGACGCTGACGCGCGCACTGGCCATGTCGTTGAACACGGTCGCTGTTCGGCTCGGCCTCGAAGTCGGCCCCAAGGCTGTGGCGGCGACCGCGCACCGACTCGGCATCGTCTCGGACCTGCAGGCTAATGCATCGATCGCTCTGGGAACCTCTGAGGTCACGCCCCTCGAGCTTGTCAGCGCTTACGCGCCTTTCGCGAATGGCGGCATCCGCGTGCAGCCGCATATCATCACGCGGGTTCGCACGGCCGACGGCCAGCAGCTCTATCAGCGAAAAGGCGCCAGTTTCGGGCGCATCATCGAGCCGCAATATGTGGCGATGATGAACGCCATGCTGCAGGAGACGCTGCTGACCGGCACCGCCCGCAAGGCGGAATTGCCCGGCTGGCAGGCTGCGGGCAAGACGGGAACATCGCAGAATTATCGAGACGCCTGGTTCGTCGGCTACACGAGCACGCTGGTCACCGGCGTCTGGCTCGGCAACGACGATAATTCACCGACAAAGAAAGTCTCGGGAAGCAATCTGCCTGTTGCGGTCTGGAGCAATTACATGCGCGAGGCATTGAAGGATGTGCCGCCCGCCGCCCTGCCCTCTGGCGTCTGGCGAAATCCAGCCGGCCCTGTGGCTCCGCCGCCACCGCCGCCTGCCGATTTGGGAATGCCTATGGCCAGCAGGAATGTTCCGGGTGCGCCGATGGGCATCGCGCCGTCAGCACAGATGGCGCAGGGACAGCCGATGCCGGTGCGGGCTTATCCGCAGCGTCCCGATCCGATTGGTGCGCTGATCCCGCCGGGCTCGATTCCCAACGGCGCCAACGCCAATGCACGGGACGTCAACAGAAACGCAATGCCGCAGCAGCGCGAACCCAATATTTTCGAAAAGCTTTTCGGGGGATGAACACGGCTGCGGCCACCGCTCTTCTGGCGAAGAGGGTGGCCGCTTTGAACCTTTAGTGCAGGCTGACCGTCTGGAGATCGTTCTGCCAGGCGTTGGCGACGGCGGCGTCGCGCGTATCGGTCAGGACGATCGGCCGCCCGTCTGCGCTGAGCAGCGCGAAGAGCTGAAGGCCGGGCTGAATTTCGGGTGCCTCCGGAAAGAGACGGGTGACGTCTTCCGAGCGCATTTCCTTTACGTAGGCGATCGCGCCATCACCGAGATGGGCGAACTGCTCCTGCGTGAGCGGCGCACTGGAAGCTGAAGTCTTGTCGACGATCATGTGCTTGCTCCTTGCTTATTGGCGGTCCGTCATGGACCCGCACGCTTCGTGAGGACCATCAGTCCCTCACGGAGATTTCAATCTTACGCACGACGCGCTCCGGTTCGGGACGCGCGAGGTCGATGCAGAGAAGGCCGTTCTTCAAGTCGGCTCCGAGCACTTGCATGCCCTCGGCCAGTAGGAAGGCCCGCTGGAACTGCCGCGCAGCAATGCCACGATGCAGGTAATGACGCTCGGTTCCGTCAGTCTGGCGCCCGCGAATAAGGAGTTGGCGTACGTCCAGCTCGATATCGAGTTGCTCCTCCGTGAAGCCCGCGACTGCCAACGTGATCCGCAGGCGCTCTGGCTCGTCTTCGCTGCGGGGCAGCCGCTCGATATTGTAGGGCGGATAGCCGTCCGAGGGGCCGCGTGCCACACGGTCGAGCGCCTTCTCGATATCGTCGAAGCCGAGCAGAAACGGGGAGTTCAAAGTCGGGACACGGGACATGACGAAGCCCTTCAGGCACTTCGGATCTCGGAGCCCTTGCGGCGCTCCCCAGCTTTCGCCGTGAACCAGATATGGGGGTGCTCCCCGATGGTTCAAGACCGGACCAATGTGCCGCACCCGTCCTGTCCGCGCGGCCAACCCCTCAGAGCATGCTCGGCAGCACCCGGTCGGGCGGACGGTGGCCGTCCATGAAGGTCTTCACGTTGATGATGACCTTCTCGCCCATGTCGATACGGCCTTCGACGGTCGCCGAGCCCATGTGTGGCAGCAGCGTCACCTTGCCGGCGCGTACCAGCTTGACCAGCTTGGGCGAAACGGCGGGCTCATGCTCGAAGACGTCGAGGCCCGCGCCAGAGATTTCGCCGGCCTCCAGCATGCGCGTCAGCGCGTTTTCGTCGATGATCTCCCCGCGCGCGGTGTTCACAACGATAGCTGTGGGCCGCAGGTATTTCAGGCGGCGTGCCGATAGCAGGTGATAGGTCGCGGGTGTGTGCGGGCAGTTGACTGACACGATGTCCATGCGCGCCAGCATCTGGTCGAGCGATTCCCAATAGGTCGCGGAGAGCGACTCTTCGATGGCCGGGGAAACGCGTCGGCGGTTGTGGTAGTGAATCGACAGGCCGAAAGCCGCCGCGCGGCGCGCAAGTGCCTGTCCGATGCGGCCCATGCCAACGATACCCAGCCGCTTGCCGGTGATGCGGCGCCCCAGCATCCAGGTGGGCGACCATCCCTCCCATTCGCCGCCCGGGATGACGGCCGCGCCCTCTACGAGCCGCCGAGAGACAGCGAGGATCAACGCCATGGTCATGTCGGCGGTATCCTCGGTGAGGACGCCGGGCGTGTTCGTGACGGTGATGCCGCGGCGCAGAGCCGCGGTGACGTCGATGTTATCGACGCCATTGCCGAAATTGGCGATCAGCCTGAGCGATTCGCCAGCCTGGGCTATGAGCCCGGCATCAATGCGATCCGTGACGGTGGGGACGAGAACGTCGGCCACGCGGAGTGCATCGGCGAGCTCGGACTGCGTCATGGGCTTGTCGGTTTCGTTGAGACGCGTGTCGAACAATTCGCACATGCGCGTCTCGACAACGTCAGGCAATTTGCGCGTGACGATCACCAGGGGTTTTTTCTTGGCCATGCCGTCCTGTCCCTGCCTCTAACCTGTCGCTGCCCAATGGAGTCTGCAGATGCGCCATGCCCGTCGCATACGGCCGCCCGATGGGCTTTCAGAATGAAGAGTTTTTGCTGAATTCACCATCCATTAACGTCAACGGCTCTTTAATTGCAGCGAGCGACGATCCACGCCGGCGCCCTCAAACGATCATGCGGCCTCTCTATCAGATGGCCGGGCAAAGACAAGAATAGCGGGTTTGGTCTGGAAAAGCGCGTTTCGTGCTCCATCCCTCCCTGCGCTCCAGGAGACAATTCTCGATGGCACGACAGGTCGAAAGACTGTTCGACGCGTTCCGGAAATGCCTTTCCCGCAGCGGTTTCCTGACAACGGGACTGCTCGCCTCGATGGCTGTTGCGGGCATCGTTGCCTCACCTGCGCAGGCAGCTGGTGGTGATCAGGTGGGCACTGCCACCGGCCTGCCGATCCCGCGGTACGTCAGTCTAAAGTCTGATCGCGTGAACTTGCGTGAAGGGCCGTCTAAGGATCATCGCACAGCTTGGGTGTTCCAGCGCGCCGGGCTGCCCGTCGAGGTGACGGCGGAATTCGAGATCTGGCGAAAAATCCGGGACTCGGAGGGGTCGGAAGGCTGGGTGTTACAGTCCCTGCTCTCGGGACGACGCACGGCACTGGTAGCGCCATGGAAGAAGGGCGAAATTATTCCGCTTTTTGCCAAGCCCGCCTATAATTCGGGGATGGTGGCCAAGCTGCAGCCGGGCGTGCTTGGCAACGTACGCCGCTGCGACGGCGCGTGGTGCCGGATGTTTGGCGAGGGATACGACGGCTACATCCAGCAGTCGTTTCTCTGGGGCGTCTACCCCAACGAAAAGATCGAGTGAGCGCTCAGGCCTTACGGCGCAGGCGCACAACCACGTCTACGCTCGCGATTTCCATACCCTCGGGGGCATCGGGAAGGCGCACGACATCAACCTGATCATCAGGGATGTCGAAGAGCTGGTTGGTGTCCTCGACCAGGAAATGATGGTGGCGCGACGTGTTGGTGTCGAACCAGGTCTTCGACCCGTCAACTGCGATCTCACGAAGCAGGCCAGCCTCCGTAAACTGGTGCAGCGTGTTGTAGACCGTGGCCAGAGAGATCGCGACGCGCGAGCCTGTTGCTTCCTCGTAGAGCTTCTCCGCCGTGACGTGCCGGTCGCCCTTCGCGAAAAGCAGCCAGCCCAGAGCCACGCGTTGGCGCGTCGGGCGCAGGCCCGAATGGCGCAGCTTGGCGCGGAGCTCGTGCACGGGGCAACCCGCCAAGGCTTCGCCTGTCGGCATCGCGCGCGCAGGGGCCTGGGTCGGCCTGCCCGGAAGAATTTTCGGCTCTGCAATCAGACGGGACATGCGCTTTCTGACATGGGGCATGCGCGGCGCACAAATGCTGTGGCGCGGCGGCGATGAAGTTACAGCCTTTTAGAATAGGATCTCGGCGCGGCTGCGGCAAGCATTTAAGGCGCAGAGAGACCGGGAAGCTCGGGCTTAACCGCCAGACACGAGGTTTAGCTCCCTTCCGGCCTGCGCAGGCGTGTGCTAGAAGGCCGCGTTCGGGGCATCGGCCCCGCTGCCAGACGATCTAAGGGGACGACATGAGCGATCGGCGCTCGAGCTTCGAGTATGAAGACCTGCTGGCTTGCGGACGTGGCGAATTGTTCGGCCCCGGAAACGCGCAGCTGCCGCTTCCGCCCATGCTGATGTTCGATCGCATCGCGGAGATTTCCGAGACCGGCGGAGCCAACGGCAAAGGCGTGATTCGCGCTGAACTCGCCGTGCGCCCGGACCTCTGGTTTTTTGCCTGCCACTTCAAGGGCGACCCCGTAATGCCGGGCTGCCTCGGCCTTGATGCCCTCTGGCAGCTTGTCGGCTTCTATCTCGGCTGGCTGGGCTCCCCGGGGCGCGGACGCGCGCTGGGCGTCGGCGAAGTCAAATTCGCCGATCAAGTGCTGCCGAGCGTCTCCAAGGTCGTCTATGGTGTCGATCTGAAGCGGGTGTTCCGCGGCAAGCTGGTTCTCGGCATTGCCGATGGCTGGCTCGAAGCTGACGGCAAGCGCATTTACGAGGCCAAGGATCTGCGCGTCGGCCTGTTCAAGCCCGAAGCCTGATCCGCCTCGACTAAGCCCCCGCCGCCAGCGGCGGGGATCAAGCCCACCAGTGCACCGGGCAAATTGTCCCGAGCAGGAGAATGCAATGAGACGCGTCGTCGTCACCGGCATGGGGATCGTTTCCGCAATCGGCAACGATGCGCAGGAAGTCCTCTCATCGCTTCGCGAAGCCCGCTCCGGCATCGTTCGGGCCCCGACCTATGCGGAACTCGGCTTTCGCTGCCAGGTCCACGGTGCACCGACGCTGAACCCCGAGGATCTCGTCGACCGTCGCGCCATGCGCTTCCACGGCGGCGGCACGGGCTGGAACCACGTCGCAATGGATCAGGCCATCGCCGATTCCGGCCTTGAGGCCAGCGACATTTCCAACTTCCGTACCGGCATCATTATGGGCTCGGGCGGTCCGTCCGCGCGCACGCTTGTCGATGCTGCCGACACCACCCGCACCAAGGGTCCGAAGCGGGTCGGCCCCTTCGCGGTCCCCAAGGCCATGTCGTCGACGGCCTCGGCCACTCTCGCCACCTGGTTCAAGATCAAGGGCGTGAACTATTCGATCTCTTCGGCCTGCGCGACCTCCAGCCATTGCATCGGCAATGCCGCCGAGATGATCCAATGGGGCAAGCAGGACGTGATGT
>JAQGKN010000646.1 GCA_028290085.1 Hyphomicrobiales bacterium | reverse complement strand
GCGAAGCCTTCGTCAGATCCCTCCAAGACATCCTGAAGGCCGCGACATGCTGGACGACAAGGACCGCATCTTCACAAATCTCTACGGCCTGGGCGACTGGGCGCTCAAGGGCGCGCAGTCTCGCGGCGCCTGGGACAACACCAAGGGCCTGATCGAGAAGGGCAAGGACTGGATCATCGAGGAGATGAAGGCCTCGGGGCTGCGCGGGCGCGGTGGCGCCGGCTTCCCGACTGGCCTGAAATGGTCCTTCATGCCCAAGCCCGATCCCGCACGTCCCTCTTATCTCGTCGTCAATGCCGACGAATCGGAGCCGGGCACCTGCAAGGACCGGGAGATCATGCGCAATGATCCCCATCTGCTGATCGAAGGCTGCATGATCGCCTCCTTCGCGATGGGCGCGCATGCCTGCTACATCTACGTGCGTGGCGAATACATTCAGGAGCGCGAGCACCTGCAGGCGGCGGTCGATCAGTGCTACGCCGCCAATCTCGTCGGCAAGAACAACATCAACGGCTGGCCCTTCGACATCTACGTGCACCACGGCGCGGGCGCCTATATTTGCGGCGAAGAGACGGCATTGCTCGAATCGCTCGAAGGCAAGAAGGGAATGCCGCGCCTCAAGCCGCCGTTCCCCGCCAACATGGGCCTCTACGGCTGCCCGACGACTGTGAACAACGTCGAGTCGATCGCGGTCGCGCCGACCATCCTGCGTCGCGGGGCGGCCTGGTTCGCGGGCTTTGGCGCCAAGAACAACACAGGCACCAAGCTGTTCTGCGTCTCGGGCCACGTCAACACGCCCTGCAACGTCGAAGAGGTGATGTCGCTGCCCTTCCGCGAATTGATCGAGCGTCATTGCGGCGGTATTCGCGGCGGCTGGGACAATCTGCTCGCGGTGATCCCGGGCGGTTCGTCCGTGCCCTGCGTGCCCGCGCATGAGATCATCGACGCGGCCATGGATTTCGACACGTTGCGCGGCCTGAAGTCGGGGCTGGGTACTGCGGCTGTCATCGTGCTCGACAAGTCGACGGATATCGTGCGCGCCATCACGCGCATCAGCTATTTCTACAAGCACGAGAGCTGCGGCCAGTGCACGCCCTGCCGCGAAGGCACGGGCTGGATGTGGCGCGTGCTGACCCGCATGTGCGAGGGCCGCGCGCAGAAGCGCGAAATCGACATGCTGCTCGAAGTCTCCACGCAGATCGAAGGACACACGATCTGCGCGCTCGGTGACGCAGCGGCATGGCCGGTGCAGGGCCTCATCCGCCACTTCCGCCACGAGATCGAAGCGCGTATCGATCGCTACGCGGCGAACCCGCACAGCGATTCCGTGCTGCCGTTCGGCGTCGCGGCGGAATAGACGGCCTCACGGCTGACCTAACGAATTGAAGAGATTGCCGACCCGGAGAACGGGTCAGAAGCTGGAGAAGGCCACGTGACGAAGATCATCGTCGACGGCAAAGAAGTGGACGTGCCGGCGGAGTACACGCTCCTCCAGGCCTGCGAGGAAGCGGGCGCGGAAATTCCGCGTTTCTGTTTCCACGAGCGTCTCTCCATCGCCGGCAATTGCCGCATGTGCCTCGTCGAGCTGAAGGGCGCGCCCAAGCCCATCGCGTCCTGCGCGTGGTCGGTGAAGGATTGCCGTCCCGGCCCGAACGGTGAGCCGCCGTCCGTCGTCACCAAATCGCCGACGGTCAAGAAGGCCCGAAACGGCGTGATGGAATTCCTGCTCATCAATCATCCGCTCGATTGCCCGATCTGCGATCAGGGCGGCGAATGCGATCTGCAGGACCAGGCCATGGCCTTTGGCATCGACAAGTCGCGCTATGCCGAAAACAAGCGCGCGGTCGAAGATAAATACATCGGGCCGCTTGTTCGCACCTCCATGAACCGCTGCATCCATTGCACGCGCTGCGTCCGCTTCACCGCTGAGGTTGCCGGCACGGGCGACATGGGCGCGATCGGCCGTGGCGAGGACATGGAGATCACGACTTATCTCGAGACCGCCATGGGCTCCGAGCTTCAGGGCAATGTCGCCGATCTCTGCCCGGTCGGCGCGCTGCTGCCCAAGCCCTACGCCTTCAAGGCGCGCCCGTGGGAATTGAGCAAGACCGAATCCATCGACGTGATGGACGCGCTCGGCTCGGCCATTCGCATCGACGTGCGCGGCCGCGAGGTCATGCGCATTCTGCCCCGCATTAACGAGGCGGTGAACGAGGAATGGATTTCCGACAAGACCCGCCAGATCGTCGACGGTCTGAAGGCCCAGCGTCTGGACCGCCCCTATCTGCGCCGCGACGGACGTCTGGTCCCCGCAACCTGGGGTGAGGCCTTCGCCGCCATCGCCGCTCGCGTGAAGGCGACGAGCCCCGCGCGCATCGGCGCCATCGCGGGCGATCTCGCCAGCGTCGAGGACATGTTTGCGCTGAAGTTGCTGATGTCGTTGCTCGGCTCAGGCAATATGGATTGCCGTCAGGACGGCACCAAGCTCGACCCCGCCAATGGCCGCGCCTCCTATCTCTTCAACCCGACCATCGCTGGCATCGAAGAAGCCGATGCCGTGCTGATCATCGGCTCGAACCCGCGCCGTGAATCGCCGGTCCTCAACGCCCGCCTGCGCAAGCGCTGGCGCATGGGCGGCCTGCCGGTCGGGCTGGTCGGCGAGAAGGTCGATCTGACATACGACTACCAATATCTGGGTACCGGGCCTGAAACGCTGGCCGCCATCGTCGCCGGGAAGGGCTTTGGCGAAGTGCTCGCCAAGGCGCAGCGCCCGCTGATCCTGATCGGGCAGGGCGCTCTGACGCGTCCCGACGGTCTCGCGATCCTCGCTGCCGCAGCGAAGCTCGCGGGCACGCATGAGGGCTGGAACGGCCTCGCCGTACTCCACACCGCGGCCGCCCGCACCGGCGGTCTCGACCTCGGCCTCGTCCCCACGGCTGGTGCGCTCGATGCACAGGCCATGTCGCAGCCAGGCGCGCTCGATGTGCTCTTCCTGCTGGGTGCCGACGAGATCGACGTCGCTCCCGGTGCCTTTGTCGTCTACCAGGGCACGCATGGCGATCGCGGCGCGCACCGCGCCGACGTCATCCTGCCGGGCGCGACCTATACCGAAAAGTCCGGCACCTTCGTCAACACGGAGGGACGCGTGCAGATGGCCGACCGCGCCAATTTCCCGCCCGGCGACGCGCGCGAGGATTGGTCGATCCTGCGCGCCCTCTCGGACGTGCTCGGCGTGAAGCTGCCCTTCGATTCGCTGCACGCGCTGCGTCAGGCGCTTTATGCGGCCTATCCGCATTTCGCGCGGATCGATGCGATCGAGGCCGGTACCCTGTCGCTTCCCGCGGCAACCGGCGAGATGGGCAAGGCCGGCTTCGTCGGCGCTGTGCAGGATTTCTATCTGACCAACCCGATTGCCCGCGCGTCGGCCGTGATGGCCGAATGCTCGGCGCTAGCGAAGGGCCGCCTGCAACAGGCGGCGGAGTGACGACATGAACGGCTTCGAAGACGGCTGGGTGCTGCCGCTGCTCGTGATGCTCCTGAAGAGCGTCGTGTTTATCGTCGTCCTGCTGCTGCTCATCGCCTATTATCTATGGGCGGACCGCAAGATCTGGGCGGCGGTGCAATTGCGTCGAGGCCCCAACGTCGTTGGGCCCTGGGGTCTGCTGCAAAGCTTCGCGGACCTTTTGAAGTTCGTCCTGAAGGAGCCGGTCATTCCGGCGGGCGCCAACAAGGGCGTCTTCCTGCTCGCTCCGCTGGTCGCCGGCACGCTGGCGCTGGGCGCCTGGGCGGTGATCCCGGTCATGGATGGCTGGGCCATCGCCGACATCAATGTCGGGATCCTCTATATTTTCGCCATCTCGTCCCTCGGCGTTTACGGCGTCATCATGGGCGGCTGGGCTTCGAACTCGAAATATCCGTTCCTCTCGGCGCTGCGCTCGGCCGCGCAGATGGTGTCCTACGAAGTCTCCATCGGCTTCGTCATCGTCACCGTGCTGCTCTGCGCGGGGACGCTGAA
>JAQGKN010000639.1 GCA_028290085.1 Hyphomicrobiales bacterium | reverse complement strand
TCAATCGGAATACGCTTTTGGCCTACGGACCGCTCAGCTATCGGTAGTTCCGGAGCCGAATCGCCGATAAGCGCGGCAAGACCCCGACCGAGACGGGGGCGAATTTCCTCTGCCATGATCGGCCCTTTCAAGAATTAAGCGGCACGCAAACGCCGTTCGCGCTGAATGACTTCCGATGCCAGCTTTAAATAGGCTTGGCTTCCGGTGCATTTTAGATCGTAAAGGAGGACGGGCTTCCCATGCGAGGGAGCCTCGGACACGCGAACATTGCGAGGGATCACGGTCTCATAAACTTTATCGCCCATAAACTGGCGAACGTCCGCGACGACCTGGGAGGCCAGATTGTTACGCGGATCGAACATGGTCAGGATAACGCCATGAATGGTCAGGCCGGTGTTAAGCGTTTTGCGCACCTGTTCAACTGTCGACAAGAGCTGTGAAAGACCCTCGAGTGCAAAGAACTCACATTGTAAAGGCACCAGCACCGAATCTGCAGCCGCCAGCGCATTGATTGTCAGAAGGTTGAGGGAAGGCGGACAATCGATGAGGACATAAGTAAATCGGTCGTCAGCTTTGCTTTCGCTACTGAGGATATCAATAGCTTTGCGCATTTTAAATGCACGGTCCTTGTCCCCAGCAATCTCAAGCTCAACACCGAGAAGATCCAGCGTCGATGGGGCTACACATAGGCGCGGTACCGCTGTCACTTGCAAGACTTCCGACAAGCTACGTTCGCCAGTCATAACATCGTAAGTCGATGTTGTGCGGCTTTTTCGGTCTATTCCGAGACCGGTAGACGCGTTGCCCTGGGGATCCAAATCGATGATCAAGACGCGCTCGCCGATTGCAGCAAGAGCCGTCCCGAGGTTGATCGCCGTCGTCGTTTTACCGACGCCTCCCTTCTGATTTGCGAGAACCAGAACCCTCATAGCGGGTATGTTCACGTGTTTTCTCCGGAAGTTTCGCTAAAGCGCCGACGAACAAGGACGAGAGAACCGCCCCCGGGCATAATACTGGTGTGGGTTGACAGATTGAACCTACTATCTGTTGTGATTCCGGTCAATTCACTGTCGACCTCACGGCCCTTCGGAAACACAGCTAAAGCTCCTTTTTTTAGGAGTGGGTCGCACCAATCGATAAGTTGAGGGAGTGGAGCAAGCGCACGCGCACTAACAGCATCGACGGTCTCAAAACCAGAGATGATGTCTTCGATTCGTTGATTGTGGACGACGGCATTACATCCTGTTTCACGTGAAACATCGCGCAAAAACGCGCACTTCCGATGGTCTGATTCGATGAGATGCACTCTTGCATCGGGAATTCCAGAGAGAAGTATGGCTGTCACCAACCCTGGGAAACCCGCCCCGGAACCCAGGTCGACCCAAACGATCGCTGCTGGCGCGGCCCGTTGAACCTGAGCCGAATCGATTAGGTGGCGCTCCCAAATATCGTCGAGTGACGAACGGGACACAAGATTTTTGACCGCTGACCACTTTCTAAGCAGCGCCTCATAGACCGCAAACTGCCTGAGCGACTCGTCAGAAATCTCGAGTTTTTCGATACCTTTAACAACGGCCTTGCTGAGTGTCACGCTGCCTGCCTTTTCGACAAATGCTTGAGCCGAACAGTTAGCAGCGTCACCGCAACTGGTGTGACCCCCTCCATCCGTCCGGCTTGCCCGATTGTTTCAGGCTGGACATGGGACAAGCGTGATCGGACCTCCGTCGATAATCCATTGACCAAGGAATAATCGAAGTCTCGCGGGATCCTTAGGTCGTCGCTTGCGCGGGCTGCGGCAATTTCTTTGGATTGTCGATCCATGTAAACAGCGTACTGAGCCTTGATTGCGACCTGTCGCAGATGTGTCTCATTGACCGATCGGACAGCATGCCAGTTCGCAGTGAGCATTTCGACCGTAACATTTGGATATGCGAGCAGATCAAAAAGGCTACGCCGGATCCCATCGTGATTTACGTCAATACCGGTTTTAGATGCTTGCTGGGGGGTGACCAGGATAGAGCGGAGCAATGTTTCGGTTCGCTGCAATCCATCCTCTTTCCGGACGTACGAATGCTTTCTCTCGTCGGAAACGCAACCCAACTCGATACCCAATCCAGTCAGCCGCTGGTCCGCATTGTCAGCTCGGAGTGACAAACGATATTCGGCGCGGGAGGTGAACATTCTATAGGGCTCACTGACACCACGCGTGATCAGGTCATCAATCATTACACCGATGTACGCCTGATCTCTGCCTAGGACGAACGGCGGTTTCCCTGCCACCCGCAACGCTGCATTCAGCCCCGCCATAAGCCCCTGCGCCGCGGCTTCTTCATATCCGGTACTCCCGTTGATCTGCCCGGCCAAGAACAGTCCACGGAGCTTTTTCGTCTCCAAGACGGCGTTGAGTTCCTGAGGGTCGATAAAGTCGTACTCGATCGCATAACCGGGTCTGAGGATGCGCACTTCGGAAAGTCCGGGCATGGTGCGAATGAACGCGCTCTGCACATCAGCAGGTAACGACGATGAAATCCCGTTCGGGTAAATTGTATCGTCCTCGAGACCCTCGGGTTCGAGAAATACCTGGTGGCTTTCGCGATCTGCAAACCGTGAAATCTTGTCCTCGATGGAAGGACAGTAGCGGGGCCCTCTTCCTGTAATCGCACCTGAATGTATCGCGGCGAGATGCAGGTTGTCCTGGATGATACGGTGCCCCGCCTCGGTGGTCCTGGTGATGTGACACGGAACCTGACGAGTTTTGATTGAGCTGGTTAGGTATGAAAAGGGTTCCGGAACCGAATCGCCTTCTTGCCGAGGAAGCTCAGTCCAATCGATGGTTTTTCCATCCAAACGCGCGGGTGTCCCCGTCTTCAGCCTTCCAAGTGTAAATCCGTGCGAAAGCAAAGAAGTACTGAGTTGATTGCTCGGCGCGTCACCCACTCGTCCGGCAGGTGTCCGTTGATCGCCTATATGGATCATCCCCCGAAGGAACGTTCCCGTGGTCAAGACGACGCTGTCACAAGCGTAGACGCCAGAAGTGGCCGTTAAGCCGACCACGGCTCCCCCTTTGGTGAGGAGTTCAATAGCCTCACCCTCGAGAACATTCAGGTTCGGGACGCCAAGCAGCGTCATCTGCATGGTCTCGAGATAAATCTTTCGATCAATTTGGGCGCGCGGTCCCCTCACCGCTGCGCCCTTCGAGCTGTTCAAGACACGAAACTGAATTCCCGCAACGTCGGCAACCCGTCCCATCAGCCCATCGAGTGCGTCGATTTCTCGAACGAGATGCCCCTTGCCCAACCCACCGATGGCGGGATTGCAAGACATGGCTCCAATGGTTGAGATTCGCTGCGTTAGCAACAGTGTCTTCGCGCCTAGGCGCGCCGCTGCAGCAGCGGCCTCACAACCGGCGTGACCTCCTCCGATGACGATTACATCGAAATGTGATGCCATGGCTTCACCATAAAAGAGCCGTATCCGAATCGATGATGTTTCACGTGAAACACCTCATTTGCCCATACAGAATCTTGAAAAAATCGCACCAAGAATATCCTCGGTTCCGATTGCTCCACTGAGGCTACGCAAGCTGGACGCGGCACGGCGAAGCTCGTCAGCAAGAATTTCGATAGGCATGCCCTCATCTCCCATGAACGTTGAGATTTGTCGAGCAGCTGCCTCGATATGAAATCTCTGCCGCTCATTTGTAACAAGGGGCGGCTCGCCAGCCATCGCCGACTTGGCGTGTTCCCCGATTCTCTGAACAAGAAGGCCCAGCGTCGTTTCATCTGTCGCGGAAACACCAACATCTGCCCAGCTGGGTAGCGACTTGGAAAGATCCATTTTGCTGGCAACTCTGACAGTAGGTGGCCCGCTATCCGGAAGCTCCGGATTTCCACCTCGTGCATCTGCAAGCCACAGAACTAGATTTCCGGCTGCAATTGTCTTCTTGGAACGATCCACGCCGATCGCTTCTACGATGTCCTCACTATCGCGAATCCCGGCCGTATCGGACAGAACGACAGAGAATCCATCGAGATCAAGGTTCACTTCGATGACGTCGCGCGTGGTGCCTGCCTGAGCGGTCACAATTGCCACGTCACGTTTAACCAGCGCATTCATCAAGGTCGACTTCCCCGCGTTGGGAAGGCCGGCGATCACGACACGATATCCATTTTTGATTTGTTCGCCTCTGGCCGCGTTTGAAACCGCGAGGTGCAGTTCCTGAACAAGCGCCTGGCACGTACTCCGAACAGCCGATTGAACTGCGACGGGCGCATCGCCTTCATCAGCAAAATCTATTTCTGCATTGAGAAGAGAGAGTGCGTCGAGAAGCTGAGCCCGCCACGCTGCGGCTCTCCCTGCCAAATGGCCACCGGCCTGTGTCAGCGCCTGGCGTCTCTGAGATTCGGTCCGCGCCTCTAGTAGGTCAGCTACACCCTCGACCGAGGTAAGTGGCATCTTACCATTGACGTAGGCTCGGCGAATGAATTCGCCTGGCTCCGCCGGTCTCGCGTTGGACTGCTGTCCGAGGGTTCTCAAAAGACGGACGACGACAGCGGGGCTTCCGTGTATCTGGAATTCCAGACAATCCTCACCAGTGAAGCTCTGTGGCCCAGGAAAAAAGATACATACCCCAGTGTCGACGAGTTCATCAGTGACTGGGTCTATTATTCTACAATACGTAGCCTTGCGTGGCACGAGTTCCTTCGAACAGCATTTGAGCATGATCGAGGGCACACCGGGACCCGAAACCCGAACAACTGCTAATGCGCTAATGGAAGGCCCAGTAGCCAGAGCGAAGATTGTATCCGTCATCTCTGTGCCTCCTCGGAGAGCCTATCGCCGAGACCACCGCCGGTTTTCACATAGACGGGCTTTTGAGAGCCCGTCTATGGATTCACGTGAAACAATCGCCGTCAGGTGTTCATCGATTCGAAGAAGCTTGTGTTGCCCTTCGGGGTTTCGCGCAGCTTCCCAAGTAGGAATTCGATAGCGTCCACGGTGCCCATCGGATTGAGGATACGCCGCAGGACGTACATCTTCTTGAGGATGTCACCCGGAACCAGAAGCTCTTCCTTACGCGTCCCTGAGCGAGTGATGTCGATAGCCGGGAACGTCCGCTTGTCCGCCACCTTGCGGTCGAGAATGATCTCTGAGTTGCCCGTGCCCTTGAACTCTTCGAAGATCACTTCGTCCATGCGAGAGCCGGTGTCGATCAGTGCCGTCGCTATAATGGTCAGCGAACCGCCCTCTTCGATATTTCGCGCCGCGCCGAAAAATCGCTTCGGACGCTGAAGGGCGTTTGCATCAACGCCGCCGGTCAGGACCTTACCGGAGGACGGTACAACCGTATTATACGCGCGACCAAGGCGAGTGATCGAGTCGAGCAGAATGACAACGTCGCGACCATGCTCAACCAGACGCTTGGCTTTTTCGATCACCATTTCCGCAACCTGGACGTGCCGGACTGCCGGCTCGTCGAACGTTGAGGAGACAACCTCGCCTTTCACCGAACGCTGCATATCGGTAACTTCTTCGGGCCGCTCGTCGATCAAAAGCACGATCAAATAGCATTCGGGATGATTGGCAGTGACAGACTGAGCGATATTCTGAAGTAGGACCGTTTTACCGGTGCGGGGCGGCGCTACGATAAGTGCTCTCTGGCCCTTACCAATAGGCGCAACGATGTCGATGATCCGCGACGAAAAGTCTTTCTTCGTCGGATCTTCGATCTCGAGTTTCAGACGTTCGTCGGGATAAAGAGGCGTCAGATTGTCGAAGTGGACCTTGTGCCGAACCTTCTCCGGATCCTCGAAATTGATCGTGTTAACCTTGAGAAGAGCGAAATAGCGCTCACCTTCCTTGGGGCTTCGGATCAATCCTTCGACGGTATCGCCTGTTCTCAATCCGAAACGGCGTATCTGGGATGGAGAAACGTAAATATCGTCAGGGCCGGCGAGATAATTCGCGTCAGGCGACCTTAGGAAACCAAAACCGTCCTGTAGGACTTCAACCACACCCTCGCCGACAATTTCTATTTCTCGGCTAGCCAGTTGCTTCAATATGGCGAACATCAATTCTTGCTTGCGCATGATCGATGCATTCTCAACCTCATGCTCCTCC
>JAQGKN010000596.1 GCA_028290085.1 Hyphomicrobiales bacterium | reverse complement strand
ATCTGCAGCAGCAGGTGGATCTTCTTCTGCGCCAGCCATTCCGACTTGGTCGATTTCAGCGTCGACCAGAACAGGGCCGGATAGCCCTCCACCTCGCCGGTTTCGATAGCCATCATGGCCTGCCCCGCGCCCTGATATCCCGTGATGAGACGGATTTTGGCGCCCACCATGTCGCTCATGGCGCGCGCGTAATTCGCGCTGGTCGAGCCGGTCACACCTGCCATGATCGTCTCGCGCCGCGTCAGGTCGGCAAAACTCTTCGTCGGCGATGTGTGCCAGGTGAAGGCCAGCGAGACCTCGCTGTTGGCTGAGCCGATATAACCGAGCTTCGTTGCATCGAACTGGTCGCCGCCGGGTGCGACCAGCGGCTGGAAGGGAACCGTGTTCTGCACTTGCGCGATGACCGTGCCGTCCCGCGCGGCGATCTTAGCGAGATAGTTGGTGGCGACGATGCCGCCCGCCCCCACCATCTGCTTGACCACGACATTGGGGCGGCCGGGGATATGGCGCGGCAGATGCGCCGCGACGAGACGCGCATAAGCGTCGTAGCCGCTGCCGGCTTCGGAGCCGACAAACATTTCGATGGTTCGGCCAGTAAAGAAGGTTTCGTCAATCCCGCTCCAGGCGGGCTGCGTCGCGACAAAACTGCACGCCAACGCGCAGCCGATCCGCACCGGACTCTTGGCCATGGCCCCATCCTCCCATCCTGGCGGCCTGCGCCGCCTTCGGCAGTTTCCCTGCTCGTATCGATGCGGAGTATGTGGCCGCCGCGCGGCCCCGGCAAGCGCCCCTGTTGCGCGCCGCCGATCTTGCGGCTAGCCATGGCGGCATCACAGGTTTCCCGATAATCGAGGTCCGGTCATGACCCTGCCCGTCTGGCGCTCGCCGGAACTCATCGTCCAGGCGCGCAATATCCTGCACTCTTTCCGACGCGTGGTGGGCCGTGACCTTCTGGCCTCCAGCGGAGACGAGAGTGTCGATGCGCAGGCATTGTTCGATGCGCCGTTCGTCGTTCTCTCGCATGGCACGCAGGCCGATCCGGTGCTGAACTACGGCAACGCGCTCGCCCTGAAACTCTGGGAAATGCCCTTTGATCGCTTTACGGCGACGCCCTCGCGGCTAACAGCGGAGCTAATGCTGCGCGAAGACCGTCAGCGCCTGCTCGAAACCGCTGCGCGGCAAGGCTATATCGACGATTACTCGGGCGTGCGCATCAGCGCGACCGGGCGCCGCTTCTACATCAAGGATGTCGTCTTGTGGAATGTCTCTGACGACAGCGGCAGGATGCTCGGTCAGGCCGCGACCTTCGACAAATGGGCGCCTGTCAACGAGAATGCCTGAAGCATCACGCCTTTTCGGGCGTGATGCTCTGTTGTCTGTTACGGGATCGGCAGAAGCGGCTTTGTGCCCTCATGCAATTGCATATCGAAGGCGGTAAGCAGCGCCGCCGTCGAGGCATGCGAGCCCATCAGGAGCACGAGGTCCACCAGCTTGTTGGGCCCGAAAATGGCCTTGGCTTTTGCAAACGTCTCCGGCTTCACCTTGTGGTCGTGCCAGATCTCCCGGCCGAGCTGAATCACGATGGCATCGGTCGCATCGAGGCCCTCCGTGCTCCGGCGGAATTTGATCGTGTCGATCACGTTCTGCGGCACGCCCGCCTTCACGGCCTCGGGTTCGTGCGCCGTCCATTCGAACTGATTGTCCATCTCACGCGAGGTGATGATGAGCGCGATCTCACGGACACGCGGTCCGAGACCGGCCTCCTGACGGAGATAGCGGTTTATGTCGCCGATCAGCGCTCCAACCAGCGGGCTGTACAACTGGATACCTGCGGGGCCCTGCAATCCCGCGATATTCGCGCCGGGGATAGTGCCGCGATCATAGGTCTTCCGTGCGGATTCATTGAGATCCTCGCGGCGGGGAAGCGGCAGGCGGAAGCCCGATTTCGCATCGACGTCGGCGGGCCACGCCGAAGCGGCGGCGGCGGGTGCCGCGGTCTGCGCCGACGCAGGCGCTGGCCCGGCGAGGACCAGCAGGGCAGCGGCCGCGCAAGCGGCCAGCAAGGGCTTTTCAAGCATGGACATAGGCATTCCTCCCGGAAGGCGTCAGATCCGATGTATCCCGGATGACACCGCCTTCGCGCTCATGCTGCCCCGGCTTGGCCTTCCCCGCAACTCCCGGCTTGCGGGCCAGATCAGGGCGCGACGGCCTTCTGCGCCGCTGCGACAATCTCGGGAGGCAGCGCGTACATTTTCTGGACCAATGCCTGCACGTCCTCGCCGCTGACATAGCTCGTCTCGAGCCCAAGGCTATCCGCCTCCGCCTTGAAGTCGGCATCGTTCATCACGTCGGCGACGGCCTTGCGCAACGCCAGCACGATGGCCGGGGGAACGCCAGGCGGAGCGACAACCGGGCGGCCCATGGATTGACGCGACATGATGAGTTCCAGCGCCTGCCGCCCGCTCTCGTCCTTGATGAGTTCGGTGACCAGCGGCACGTCGGGCAGCTCCGGGTGCTTCTTCAAGGCCAGCTGCAGAACGATTTTGATCTGCCCGCTGCGGATCTCGTTGGCATTGCCGATCTTTGCCGCCGACCACGAATAGCCCGCGATGGCATCAAGCTCGCCACCGAGCATGCCGAGCAGGATTTCATTGGTGCCGGGATAACCCGGTATGATGTGCAGGTTCATGTGCAGCAGCACGTTGAGCGCCTGCGAAAACACCTGCTGGTCACCGCCAGCGCCTGTGGATCCCGCCTCGACGCGGGTCCCCGCAAGCAAATCCTTCAGGCTCTTCGCGGGCGCGCCTTCGCGCAGGTAGAGGCCGGACACCTCGTTGTTCATGCTGCCGAGCCAATTGAACTTGGAAGCATCGAACCGCGCTGTCGATGCGGCTCCATTGATCAGCGGGTCGGTGGCGATGCCACGCCCGACCATCGCGATCTCGGTGCCGTCGTGCGGCGCCACGTTGTACATGTAATTGGCGAGCGTCATGGAGCCCGCTCCCGGCCGGTTTGACGCGATGATCGTCGGATTGCCCGGGAGATATTTGCCGAGGTATCGCGCGAGATGCCGACCATAGGTGTCGTAGCCGATACCGCCTGGCGAGTAGCCAATGAAGACGGTGATGCGCTTGCCCGCGAAAGTCACCTCCTCGGCTGCGCGGGCGCCGGAGTGGATCTGCAGAGTGAGGGC
>JAQGKN010000548.1 GCA_028290085.1 Hyphomicrobiales bacterium | reverse complement strand
CAACAATATCGATGCCGTCAGCTGGGCGATCGATCTGTCAGGCGGCATCCAGCGCGTCTGCCTCGATCACGGCGTGTCGCATTATGGAAACGGCAAGGCGCGCGCCAATGCGTGGAACCTGCCCGATCCTGTGCCGGTGCATCGCGAGCCTATCTACACGCCGCGCCCCGATCTCGTCGGGAAATATCCGACGCGTCCCGACGAGCGACAGTTCCGCATTCCCAATATCGGCATGTCCGTCCAGAAAGCGGCGGTGGACCGAAACATCGTGCGCGATTTCCCAATTGTGCTGACGTCGGGCCGCATCGTCGAATACGAGGGCGGCGGCGAGGAGACGCGCTCGAACCGCTGGCTGGCGGAATTGCAGCAGGACATGTTCTGCGAGGTGAACACCAGCGATGCAGCCGACCGTGGCATCACAGACGGCCAGTGGATATGGGTTTATGGCGCCGAAAATGGCGCACGCATCCACGTCAAGGCGCTGGTGACCGATCGCGTGGGCAAGGGCGTCGCATGGATGCCCTTCCACTTCTCCGGTTACTACCAGGGTAAGGACATGCGCTCGTTCTATCCGCAGGGCACGGACCCCATCGTGCTCGGCGAAAGCATGAATACCATCACCACCTATGGCTTCGATCCCGTGACGGGGATGCAGGAGCCCAAGGCCACGCTCTGTCAGATAAAGACGAGCTGAGCGGAGGCACCAGATGGCACGGATGAAATTCCTCTGCGACGCCGACCGTTGCATTGAATGCAACGCCTGCGTCACTGCCTGCAAGAACGAGAACGATGTGCCGTGGGGCATCAACCGCCGCCGCGTCGTCACTATCAACGACGGAAAGCTTGGTGAGCGCTCTGTCTCCATGGCCTGTATGCATTGCACCGACGCGCCTTGCGCCGCGGTCTGTCCGGTGAACTGCTTCTACACAACGGCCGATGCCGTGGTGCTGCATTCCAAGGATCTCTGCATCGGCTGCGGCTATTGCTTCTACGCGTGCCCCTTCGGTGCCCCGCAATATCCCAAGGTCGGCAACTTCGGTTCGCGTGGCAAGATGGACAAGTGCACGTATTGCGCCGGTGGACCCGAGGTCGATCTCAGCGTTGTCGAATTTGAGAAATACGGATCGAACCGCCTGGCGGAAGGTAAGCTGCCGCTCTGCGCCGAAATGTGCTCCACGAAGGCACTCCTGGCCGGCGACAGCGACATGATCGCCGCGATCTACAAGGAACGCGTGCTCAAGCGCGGCTATGGATCGGGCGCCTGGGGCTGGAGAACCGCCTATCGCGAGACAATCACGACCTGAAACAAGGGCGCGACGATGCAGGGAGCGACGCAATGAAAGTCACGGGCTTCTGGGCGTTTCTCTGCATGATCGCGCTCGTTCTGGGGTTGGGGCTCGCCTCTCCGTTACGTGCACAACCCGCTGGATCGCAGCCCAATCCGACGGCGGATTCGGTGAACGAGGATTCTCTCTTCAAGCAGGAGAGCAAAATCGATGGCCGCGTCACCATTCCCGACCAGCGCTCGGCCAACCTTATCCAGCCGCAAGGCCGCGAATGGCGCGATTTTCATGAACGCTGGCTGCCCTGGATCGCGGGCACGGCGATTTTGGGCATGCTCATTCTGCTTTGCCTCTTCTACATGATCCGTGGCCGCGTCCGCTCGGACTTCTCAGACAGTGGAGGCAAGATCCTCCGGTTCAATTTCCTGGAGCGATTCACTCATTGGATGGTCGCGACCTGCTTCGTCATCCTTGCGCTTTCAGGCCTGAACTACTTCTTCGGCAAGCGCCTGCTGATGCCGCTCATGGGGCCCGCGGCTTTCGGAGAGTTCAGCCAGTGGGCAAAATATTCGCATAATTTCTTCGCATGGCCGTTCACGCTCGGTGTCCTCATGATGGTCGTCTTGTGGTTGCGCGACAACATTCCCACGCAGGTCGATTGGGCTTGGCTGAAAGGGGGCGGCGGTATCATCGGTCATCGCCATGTCAGCGCAGGGCGCTTCAACGCGGGCCAGAAGATCGTGTTCTGGGGTGTGACGCTGGGGGGCCTTGCGATGTTTCTCTCCGGCCTTTCACTGATCTTTCCCTTCACCCTCTTCGGCGTGAATGGAATGCAGCTGGTCAATGTCACGCACGGCCTGATCGGCGGCCTCTTCATCGCGGGCATTCTGGCTCACATCTACATCGGCACACTCGGCATGGAAGGCGCGTTCGAAGCCATGGGCACCGGCACGGTCGATATCGCCTGGGCGCGGCAGCATCACGATCTCTGGGTCGAGGGCGAGACAAACCCCGCGATGGTCGACGATCGCAAATTGCCGCCCGGCAGCACTCGTCCGCGCGTCACGCGAAGGAGCCCGTCATGACCAGTACCTCCAACGGCATCGCGTGGAGCGCAGGGCTGTTTGCCGTGACATTGACGGCCGCAAGCGCGCTTGCGCAGGCGCCGGCGCCCCACCGGGCAGCTAACGTTTGCGTCGAGCTCAGCGGCTTTCTGCACAAGGAAGCCGAACAGAAGAAAACCGAGGGCGCCCCGGCCCCCGCAGCGGCGACGGCGGTGCAGGCGCCTGCGAATGCCAGGCCGACTGCGGGGGGAAGTGACAACCCGCAGCAGACATCGGGCCTCAGCGGCCCGGTCACGCATGGCGGGACAGGGGCCTCCGGGCCACAGGGCTCGGCACAGGAAACGGCGTCCACCGCAAAGGAGAATCCCAAGGTCGAGGGTAAGCCGGATGCCACCGCCGCCAGCAAGCCACCTGAGCCCCCGAAGCAGGGCGAGGCGCCAAAGCCTCCCGCTCCTGCCGCAGCCGCGGGACCAGTCGCGCCCGAACCCACGCCGCAGGCAGTACAGGAAGCCGACGCTGCCATCGCATCCAAGGATCAGCTGGCATGCCGTGGCGTGACCCAGAAAATGCGCCGTGCTGGTGTTGCATTGCCAGCACCACTGCTCGCGCTCGCCGCGCTCGATCCCAAGTTCTATAGCGCGGCCCCTTCGGAGCAGGAGCCGGCACCCGCTCCGGCGGGCGGAGCGGGCACAAACCCCTGAGCGTCAGGCCAGATGCGGCCACACCTCGAGTGCGCCGCGATACATCATGTCCAGGGCTACATAGAGGATGATGGCGAGGCCGACATAGGCGATCCAGCGATGGCGGTGAAGGAGCTTGGCGATAAACGAGGCCGCGATTCCCATCAGCGCGACCGACAGGATGAGGCCGAAGATCAGGACGTTGGGATGGTCGCGCGCGGCGCCTGCCAC
>JAQGKN010000542.1 GCA_028290085.1 Hyphomicrobiales bacterium | reverse complement strand
TGCCCGAAACCTTTAAGTCTCCGTGGAATTCATGAGTCATTCGGCCTCCTCCTTGGCCGTCAGCCTTGAAGCCTCAGCTTCCGTGACGGAGCTGGGGCTTCTTGCTGTCTGGCGGCGGTCATGCGGGACGGCCTGCAAAATAGGCGATCATCGCCTCCACAAATGCTGTCTCGTCGGAATCGCTGAGCCCGTCTTGGATCCGCTCCATGGCGAATTGAGCAAGCGCGAGATCGCCCCGACAGCTATTTCCTCACGATGCTCGGACTTCTCAGGTTTGCAGAAACCTTTTAGGTCTCCGTGGCATTTAGGACCTGTTCGGACCTCTTGCTGGGGTTAGAAACGCCTTGAAGCCCCAGCTTTCCTCCAGGAGCTGGGGCTTCTTGTTGTCGGGCTGACAGTGGAGCGGTTCCTGCTACGTTTCCCGGCTTTGGCGCCTCTCGGCTGCTCTGCCATCTAACTCGCCTAGCCCGTAATCCATGCTGACGGACGCCCCGCCAGAGCCGGCTGTGGCTAGAATGGCGACGTATTTCACGCCAACGCGGAGACGCTTCCGATATTTACTTCAGCGACAAAGCCAGTCCGCTCAAATCAAGGCTGACGATCAGACCGTTTTGCTCGCCGCTCAGCTCCAGAACGGCACCTTTCTGGTTGGTGAGGACAATGACTTGCGCGCCCCTCCCAACGGCAGCACCGGCGCCGCCTTGCGCGTAGACCCCGGAGACGTCGGACGGACGGCGGATATTTCTCACGGTGCCATGGAAGCGCGTCTCCGAGGCGCCAAAAGTGAAGCCGTAACTCAACCCGCCGATCGACAATGGATATCTGCGGCCCTGGTATGTCAGCACGCCTTCACCGGCAGATCCGCCGATTACGAACCCGGCTTTCAAGATACGGATGCGGACGGTGCCGTTAGCGGCATTCGCAACCGACACTGCGCCGACGAGCGCCGCCATGGCGAGGAGACCGACCCTTAGTCCAGACAAGACCTTCATCGTTAACTACCCTTCAAATTAGAAGCGGTGCGCCGCGCAGAATCATCGCCGCGGTATTTCAACGTCACCATGCGCGGAAAACCCCTTATGTTCCAAATGCTCGTGTATCGGGCAATTGATTGGCCAATGAACAGCAGCTCCGGCGCGGGCGCAGAGGATCTTCACCCAACTACATTCCCACCTCGCCGTGCGTCACAAGCACCTTCGCCTCTTCGAACTCGCCCGTCGTGAAAGATCACCCACTGTGGGCGAGGTCAACTTTTACGAGTGCCAACTGGATCAGCAAGTTTCGATGGGCCACATGCTCCTTGAGCTTAATCGGAGCAGTCCGTATGATGACAAATTCATCGTTGCAAAATATCAGATTTGACGCGCGGCTAAATCGTTGCTGGCAGCGGTTCGAATTCAGGACTCAGAAGGAGAACGTCGATCCGAGTCTGAACAGGTCCGCCCTGATCTTGCCGGAACTGTCTAAGGTGTTCCGGGCCGCCGGGATTTGTACGACCGACACGAGGCCCGACGTCGAATGGGAGCCGAAATTGACGTGCAGATATTCGGCCTTCAGCGGACGGCGAAACCAGATATCCGGCGCGCGCCCGCAGCGTCGCCACCCCGTCGATCTGCGCCGACGAACTGATGGTCGCGATGACGGGCGCTGGCCCCGGGTTCGTGAGGCCGAGATTGAGGGACGACCGGCTCCCGCCATGGGTCGCCGATAGATGCAGCGCGCTGGCGTCCGCCTCAAGGCCGTAGACAAATGTTCCGAGGCGCCAGTTGAAGCCGACGAGGACGCCAGCGGTGAACGTCGTCCGCGAGGTCGAACCGCCCGCCGCAGCGCTCAGCGCAGCGCCGTTTTCTGGATAGTGGGTAGGATCGCAGAGAAACCCGTTCGCGGCGCAGCCCACGACGCTTTGCGTCACGCCCCGGCCTGAGGCCGCTCCAGCGATCACGCCGACATAGGGGCCGCTCCAGGCATCTTCCGTCAACACAGGCGTCCGACGAGGTTCCTGCGCCAGGCCGGACATCGAGCCAGAAAGAATGAGCGCCGCAGCGAGACAAATTCTGTGCATGGAGACAACCCCGTCGTCGGCTCGATCCGAATCGGTCAAAGCACCACGACCTGAGCCATACAGGTTCGGCGCGAGAAAGTCTGATGTGCGAAGAGTTTGGAGGTAGGTCCGGCAGGATTCGGGTAGCGTGGCGCTGCGGCGATGCTCGATCAGTGCGGCGCGCGATATGATTTTGGGGGAGAGTAGACGTTCAATGTGCTCCCGCCAGCAAGCAGGCTCTTAATTCGAGCCTCCTAAGTTGGCCCTCGCCTCTTGCCGGAACTTCCGCCGCGAATAGAGTGTTCGGAACCGAACAGTATTCGTGTGGTTGACACGCACCGCTCCCATTCTTCTCAAGCATTACCGCTGACAGGCCATGGCCAGCTCTGCCTACGGACCCTAAGCAGGAGGTGCAATTGCTGAACCTCAACAATTCGATCCCAAATGCCGCCCCTTCAGGCATTCGTACGCCCGACACTATGGCCGCTCTACCGCAAACTGAGCGGCCACAGCCGTCGCCACGGTTCCGGATTTACTCGCCTTTGTTGTGGCTCCGACCGGCCCGGAACGCTTTGCTGCAACCACCGTTTTTAGGCGGGACGGATATAGGGTCCACGAGGCCGATTCACTCGAGGAGGCGGTCCGTTGGTTTGAAGAACTCGGCCCCGCGCATCCCCTTTTCCAAAAAGGCCGCCCACTGCTGTTCGTCACGTCGGACAACGCCAGCGATGATCTGGAACGCATCAATCAGGCGCGATTAGCATGCCCCAATCTTTTCATTATCATCGCCACGGACCACTTCTGCAGCGTGGCGCCGGCAGATCTTGTCTCGCTCCCAAGGCTTTTTACCTCGCGACAGATTCGTGAGGTCCTGGATAGATCGTCGCAAGCCCCGGGGAGCTGACGCGCATAGAGCGGATTAGCCGCTCCCTACGGTTTTGTCTGCAGCAACACGGAGATGTGACATGAAGAAATCGCTTTCTATTGTCGGCATAACTGCCGCCGCTCTCATGCTCGCTATGGCAAACCGGGCCAATGAAGCCGCACCCGCAGACGTGGTAGGCGCGTTGTCGAAGACAGCACTTTCGGCCTTGCACAGTGCATCGCCAGCGACGGAAAGAGCCTCTTGAGCCTTCGTCATCCCCGTTACCTGATTGAGCTCATCACGCGCCCGCAGGTACGTAGTCATGTCCCGATGCACGCGCGCCCGATAGGTCTCCCATTCGACTGGAACGCCGTACCTGTCCGGATGGGCCGGCGCGACCGGTAAGCCTTGCGCCGCCATTCTTTGACGAATTTCATCGGCGAGTGCTCTCCGCATAATCGGGGCATCGACTTCCGCTCGTGTGTGGAAGGTTAGGCCGGCATACGTCACCCGAGGTAGCTTGCCGCTTTGCGCAAAGAACGCTTGCTCCGCCTGATCAGCCATATCGAAACACTGATCGTGCTCTTTCAATGCGTCCTGAGCGGCTGCGATAGCAGCATGAACTGGATCTGCGGCGGGATCAGCCTCCAGGCTTGTCGAAGCCGAAACCGCAAGAGTGGCAAGAAGGGCAGGGACCGAGCGGCGCGTGAGCATGTGCACGATGATGATCCTTATGACGGCGGGCAAAGGAATGACGTCAGGCGGCGCGACTGCGCTCGTCGGCGGTTGGCTTGGTGCTGATGCGAAAGGGGGGTGACGTCACGGTCGAGGGCTAAGTCGCCAGCGACCTCCCTGCGGTCGACGCTGAAATGCGTCTCAAGGAATTCAGCGACGGAATGCAGGCATGCTGTCATGCGGGCCAATTCGCGGACGCGGGTGACGTTGTCTGCTCCAAGATCCGCGATGGCTTCGGTGCTGGCTGACGTCAGCATGAGCTGAAACAGTGCCCCGAGTGGCGAGAGCGCCTTGAATGCCGCGCCGGCCTCCATGATCGCGTACCGGCGATCGATGGCGATGTTCGAGAATGCACCAGCTTGACCGGAATAGGCGTCTTCGACCCTGAGCAGCGGGCGCAACTCCCGGCCGAGTGCTTCAACCGGACAGTTACGGACTGATGCGGCCGGAATCCGGGCAAGCTTCTCCTGTTCACGTGCAATGCGTGTCATGGCTGAACCTCTTTGTTAGGCGGTGGTGTTAGGCGCGC
>JAQGKN010000534.1 GCA_028290085.1 Hyphomicrobiales bacterium | reverse complement strand
AACAGCCAGCACGAGAAGAGCTGCCGCGATGTGAAAACTCGGCAGGAGAGGCCTGGATCTAAGGATCATAATCCCAAGATCACCACATCGATCTCTAGCTTGTCAATATGATCCTACAATCTAGGCGCGAGTTGACCCGCTAGTGTTCGCGCAATCCTAGAAGTCGCTCGTCAAACCCTTGATTTCCCAATCACCGTAGCGAACGGGATCCAGGCCTCCGCGACCGTTGATTTCGCGCGCCGCATCCTGCTGGCGCAACTCGGCGGCCCGTCGACGCTCCGCGGCTTCGGCGAGGGCGCGTTGAGCTTCCGGGGTCAAAGGCTTGCGGGACGCCTCGGGGGTAGCATCAATCTTGGTGTCGTTCGTCATGGCGAGCCTTCGCGTCTTGAAGCCGGGGCTGTGATGACCCCACATATAGGGCGTGCTTGCGTCCGTCGACCAGAGGGGCGCCTTGTCGTCTGGAGGCTCGTCGCCATGAATTTCATGCGCACAGCGGTGCTGCTCGCGGCCATGACCGCGCTGTTTCTCGTCGTTGGCGCCGCGCTCGGCGGCCGGGGTGGGATGATGATCGCCCTCATTTTCGCGCTGGGCACCAATCTCTTCGCCTGGTGGAATTCCGATCGCATGGCGCTGGCCGCCAACGATGCGCATGAGATCAGCGAAGCGGAAGCGCCTGACCTCTTCGTGCTGGTGCGCGAGCTTGCTGCGCGGGCGCAGATCCCGATGCCGCGCGTCTATGTGATCGACAGCGACCAGCCCAACGCCTTCGCGACCGGGCGCGATCCCGCCCACGGCGCGCTGGCGGTGCATACGGGCCTGCTGCGCATGCTGACCCGCGAGGAACTGGCGGGTGTGCTGTCGCATGAACTCGGGCACATCAAGAATCGCGACACACTGACGATGACGATCACGGCGACACTCGCGGGTGCCATTTCATCCATCGCGCATTGGGGCATGTTCTTTGGTGGCAATCGCCGGGATAACGGTCTCGGCGTGATCGGGACGCTGGCTCTGGCGATTCTCGCGCCCATCGCCGCCATGATCGTGCAGATGGCGGTGAGCCGCAGCCGCGAATATGTGGCCGACCGGGAGGGGGCGCAGATCTGCGGCAACCCGCTCTGGCTTGCGAGCGCACTCGCCAAGATTTCGCAAGGCGCGGCTGCCATCCCCAATGAGCGCGCCGAGGCCAATCCGGCCATGGCGCATCTCTTCATTGTCAACCCGCTGCAAGGGTCGGGCGTCGACAATCTGTTCTCGACGCATCCCAATGTCGAGAACCGCATCGCCGCTCTCGAGGAACTTGCACGTCAGATGAACATCGGCTCCGGCGTGCCGCCTTCGAGCGGTGCTGGCTGGGCCCCGTTTCGTGATGATACGCCGCCTGCAAACGCCACGGCCGGCTCGGCGTGGGGCCGCGCGCGTGGCGGCTTCATGGCGGGTGAAGGAATCTCGCCGTGGCGCCGTGGCGCCGATCGTGATACCGGCAAAGGCAATGAACAGAGGCGTGGCCCCTGGGGATGACGTCTCCCGGCGCATGACTTGCGGAAGAGCTTGCATGACATTTTCTGACACGACCAATCGCAGCATTGCCGCGCGCCGGGCGCGCGTCTCGTGAGCGATAAGCCACGTCCCCGTTCGGGCTCGGGCTTCGGCTTCAACAAACGGACTGCGCCTGCGGCCGAGACCGTGCCCGGCCTCGCCGTGCGCCTGGCTGCGGCCGCGGTGCTGGCCGAAGTCGTCGGTAATGGTCAGAGCCTCGATGAGCGCTTCGCGCCTGGCGCAGGTGCGGAAGCGCTCGGCGGCCTGGACGCACGCGACAGGGCTCTGGTGCGTTCCATCGTGCTCGTGGCGATGCGGCGGCTGGGCACCTTGCGCGCGGCGCTCGCCGCGACCCTCGAGAAGGGCTTGCCGCGCAAGGCGCAGACGCTCGAGTGGACGCTGCTGACGGCTGCCGCGCAGATCCTCTTCATGGATGTGCCCGACCATGCTGCCGTCGATCTCGCGGTGCGGGCAGCACGACGCGATGCGCGGACCGCGCCCTTTGCTGCACTGGTCAATGCCGTGCTGCGCAATATCGCGCGGCGGCGCGACGAATTCATCGTTGTGAACGACGCGTTTCTCGATACGCCGCTCTGGCTCTCGACGCGGTGGCGCAAAACCTATGGCGGCGAAGCCGCCGCGCGCGTTGCCATGGCGCATCGCGATGAGCCGACGCTGGACATTACGCTCCGGCCCGGCATTGCCGACGCGCCCGCGCGACCCGAGGGTGTTCTTCTGCCGACGGGTTCGCTCCGCCTGACCTCGCACGAGGCCGTCAGCGATCTCGAAGGTTATGGCGAGGGCAGCTGGTGGGTGCAGGATGCCGCGGCCGCGATGCCGGCGCGGCTGCTGAACGTGCAGCCGGGAGAACGAGTCGCGGATCTCTGTGCGGCGCCGGGTGGCAAGACAGCGCAGCTCGCATCCGCTGGCGCCACGGTCACCGCTCTCGACCGGTCCGCTGAGCGTCTAAAACGTCTCACTGCCAATCTCGAACGTCTCGGCCTGAACGCCGAGATCAAGGTCGTCGACGTTCTTGGCTTTGAAGCGGCACCGTTCGATGCCGTCCTTCTCGACGCGCCATGTTCCGCGACGGGAACGATCCGCCGCCATCCCGATGTCGCCTGGACCAAGAAGCCGGGCGACATTGCAACGCTCGCGGCAATGCAGGCCAAGATGCTGGATCGTGCCGCCACGCTGGTGCGGCCGGGC
>JAQGKN010000495.1 GCA_028290085.1 Hyphomicrobiales bacterium | reverse complement strand
AAATGACGCCTGCGTACGGGGGATGGACGCGGTCTATGTCTCCAATCATGGCGGCCGCGCGTTCGATGGCGTCGAAGCGACGTTCTCCGCGCTGCCGCGCATTTCGGACGTCGTGCGGGGCCGTGTGCCGATTATCGTCGACGGCGGCGTCCGGCGTGGAACGGATGTCTTCAAGGCGCTCGCGCTCGGCGCCAGCATGGTCGGCTGTGGTCGTCCCATCATGTACGGAATGGCACTGGGCGGCGCTGCCGGCGCGCAAAGTGTCCTGGAATATCTGCGCGACAATCTGATGCTCGCCATGCGGCTTGCCGGAACGGCCAACGTCAAGGAGATCTCGCGGGATTATCTCGTACAGTCGGGACGAGGCTGAACGCCTTTCGAGCTCAGCCTGGCGGCCCGTTGCACTGCCGCCGCCGCTGATTGCGTGGGCGGCGACAGCTCTCGCCTATTTGCCATTGCCGGAGGGCGCCACCATGTCGAACTTCTGGATTCGTTCGCCCGTGCCGACCTCGCTCGTGTACAGATTGCCCTGCGAGTCGAGCGCCAGATTGTGAACCCAGTGGAATTGTCCCGCATTGCGCCCTTGCCGACCAAGAACGCCGACGGTGTCACCCGTGTCGCGCCGCAGCGTGCGCACCTCGTTGTTGGAGCCGTCCGCATTAAGTAAGTAGGTCTGCGCCGGGTCTTTCGAAAACGCCAGATTCCACATCGATCCGCTGCGCAGCGTGTCCTTCTCGACGATGAACTCGCGCACGAAGGCGCCGTTCTTCTGGAAGACCTGGATGCGATTGTTGGTGCGGTCGCACACATAAAGCAGTCCGTCGCGCGCCAGCTTCACGCAGTGCACCGGATTGCCGAACTGCTGGGGCGGCGGCTGCGACGGATCGTATTTGGTCTTCTCGTCGGTCGGCGGCTTACCGTATGCGCCCCACATACGCTTGAACGCGCCGGTGTTGGAGTCGAACACGATCACACGGTGATTGTAATAGCCGTCAGCGATGTAGACCTCGTGCGCCTCTGGATCGACGACGAAGTCGGCAGCCTGTCCAAGTTGCGTCGTGTCCTTGCTGTTAGTGAGCGGACCGACTTTGCCGATTTGCATCACGAACTTGCCGTCTTGCGTGAACTTTAGGACGACGCCGTCCGTCTTGCCATTGCCGCCGATCCAGACATAACCCTCCGGATCGATGTAGATGCCGTGCTCCATGTCCGGCCAATCGTAGCCCGCGCCCGGCCCGCCCCACGATTTGACGACGTCGCCGCCCTGGTTGAACACCAGCACCGGCGGCGCGGGTATGCAGCACTTCGATGCGGGCGGATTGAGGCTCGCGGCTTTCTCATCCGGCTCTAGTCTCCGATAGCGGTGGATCACCCAGATGCGGTCCTGCGGATCGACATCGATGCCCGAGGCCTGCCCGATAATCCAGTTGTTCGGCAGGGGTTTCGGCCAGGCGGGATCGACCTTGAATCGTGGGGGCATCGGGGCCTTGGCATCTGCAGTTGGCCCCGGCGCCTGCGCGAGAGACAACCCCGGAGTCCATGCTGCGAAGATCATTGCGCACGCGGCCAATCTTGAACTCCAGACCATGGCCCGTCCTCCCTGTGAGTTTTTTTATGGATCGCCGTTTTGGCGCGCGCATCATCGTTGCTGTCGAGCGGCGCGTCGTCAAGACGAGGCTTTGGAGTCGGGTTGGCTTTTATGGCGGCTTGCCATTCAAAACTTAGCCTAAAAAAAACAAGCTGACGCGCGCTCCTGTGGGGCGCGCGTCGCGAAACTCACTTGTCGTTCGTGACCTTCACGGCCTGCGTGAGCCATTCGTCGATCACCGCCGCGCTGTCCTGATTGTTCTTCTCAACCATCATCATGTGGCTGTTTCCACGGACGCCGCGATCGGCGAGCTTGATCCACGTGGGATTGACGCCCGCCTGCTGCAGATATTGCACCGTGCAGTGATCGTAGGGCGCGTGGTAGGAAGCCTCGCTGGAGATCACGAGCGTGGGCGCCTGCATCAGACGAGTCAGCTTGCGCGCGGGCTCCGCCTGCTTGAAACAGCGGACGAGTCCTTCGCCCTGCGGCTTGTCCTCCTGGACAAACGTCAGTTCGGAGGCGTCCTTCACAGCTGGATCGTAGGTGAGCGGTACGCCGGTCAAGCCCCAAGGCAGAGTGACTCCCTGCTGCTTGAACCATTCCGGCGCGCCGACGAAATCAACGCCGCGATAGGGAGGGCCGTTCGGTTCTACCGCGACGAGCGCTTTCACCTTGTCGGGCCGCGCGTCAACGACCGGCCAGCCGAAGGCGCCCGCCTGCGAGTGAACGAGGAGGATCGACGGCCCTATCTTGTCGATCAGAGCGACGAGGCCATCGCGGTTCAACTCCATCTGCCGGCGGAAATCCTTAATGGCTGGCAGCTGCGAGGCCACGAGCTGCTGGACCGCGGGATCATTCATCGAGCCGTCGCCCGGCCATTGCGTATGCAGATGCGCCTGCGGCCAGCGATTGAAGCGCTCCTGCGCGCTGTAGCGCGCCTGGTTGTTGGAGGCCTCGGTTTGTTCTGCCGGCCCATAGAAAGCCTGATTGAACGCCGACCGTCCGCGCCCGACCTGATCCACCGAATAGACGGCATAGCCGCGTCGCGCGAAATATTGCGCCCAGCCTTCGCGCCCGTCCGGCGTGCCCGTGAAATTTGTGCCCGACATGGTGCCGCCGTGAACCATTATGATCGGGTAGGGATGCGTCTGCCGCGCCGGGAGCATGTATTCCGCATACATCTGCCCGGTCATGTACTGCTTGCCGTTGACACTCTCGAGATGGCCACCGGCATAGAGCCACCCCGTCTTGGCCAGAACCAGCGGCTCCTCTGCCCTCGCGACCGTCCCACAGGCCAAGAGGCATAGCGCCACGCACGCGCCCTTCAAAAACGTTGTCATCATGGCTTCCTCCCCGTCCTGCGCCGCGGCGCGATGACCTCTGCGATCTCCCCGACGGCAGCGTCGCTTCGACCCATTTTTTTGTAACTTCGATGATCTGCTGGTTGTTCTTCTCAGTATCCCGGCTCCTCGGTCTCGAGCGGCGCATCCGCGGCGAAGGCGGCGCTGGACAGCGCGGTGCCTACGACGAAGCACGCGAGGCGTTTCATGTCTCCTCCCTGATGTTTTGCTTTTGTACGCAGCTCGCGTCAGGCGCACAGGCGATCTCGAGGCCGGCTTCGCCCGCGCGAAGAGGACATGATGAGAGCGCCTGGGGCGCTCGTCAATGAGCTCCCCGACGAGCGGACCCCTACCGTCTTATCTGGCCGCTTGCTGCAGTCCAGCATTTGCCCAGCCGGCCCTTCGGGCCCCATCTTCCCGGTACTCAAGAGAAGAGCATGATCGAGCGCGATTGCTGGTCAGA
>JAQGKN010000490.1 GCA_028290085.1 Hyphomicrobiales bacterium | reverse complement strand
CGAGGCTGGCGCGCGCCTGATCGTCGAGGATGACGGGGTCGGCTGGTCCGAGGAGGACGCGCCCAAGGGCACCGGACTCGGCACCCGTATCATCAAGGCGATGGCAACCAATCTGCGTTCGACCGTGCACTTCGAACCGACCCATCCGGGCACCCGCGCGACCCTGGGCTTCCAGTTCTAAAGGCTGAAAAGCCGGCTGCGACTTACGTCCGGGATTGCGAGGGGGCGCCTTGGCGGTTAGGAGAAGGGTCATCGGAACGCACCGGACCCGGGCCGTGAGGCACGGGCGAGGCATCAGGATGACAGGGCAGATGGACCACTCGATCAGCGGCCAGCCGGAGATCCGGCACGACTGGAGCAGCGCCGAGGCACGCGCGCTCTATGACTTGCCCTTCAACGATCTCATCCTGAAGGCGCAGCTGACCCATCGCGCCTACTTCGATCCAAATCGCATCCAGCGCAGCCAGCTGCTCAGCATCAAGACCGGCGGCTGCGCCGAGGATTGCGGCTATTGCAGCCAGTCGGCCCATCACAATACCGGCCTCAAGGCGTCCAAGCTGATCGAAGTCGAGCGCGTGCTCGCCGAGGCACGCAGGGCGCGCGAGGCGGGCTCCACGCGCTATTGCATGGGCGCCGCCTGGCGCAGCCCGAAAGAGCGCGACATGGACGCGATCTGCGCCATGGTCGAAGGCGTGAAGGCGCTCGGCATGGAGACATGCATGACCCTGGGCATGCTGACTCCGAAGGATACGATCCGCCTGAAGGACGCTGGGCTCGATTACTACAACCACAACATCGACACCTCTGAGCGCCATTACGACAAGATCATCACCACGCGCACCTTCGCGGACCGGCTGGATACGCTCGCCAATGTGCGCGAGGCCGGCATCAAAGTGTGCTGCGGCGGCATCGTGGGCATGGGCGAGGAAGCGCTGGATCGCGTCGACATGCTGGTGACCCTGGCCAACCTGCCCGAACACCCCGAAAGCGTGCCGATCAACCTGCTCATTCCGGTCGCCGGAACGCCACTGGAAAACGCCGGGGATATCGACCCCATCGAATTCGTGCGTACCATCGCTGTCGCCCGCCTGCTGATGCCCGCCTCCACCGTGCGCCTGTCGGCCGGACGCACCGAGATGAGCGCGGAAATGCAGGCGCTTTGCTTCTTCGCCGGAGCGAATTCGATCTTCGCCGGCGAGACGCTTCTCACCAAGGACAATCCGGGTGAGGACGAGGACGCCTCGCTGTTCCGCCGTCTCGGGCTCAAGCCCCTGCAGCCCGGCGAGGTCTGCGAGAGACGCAATGCAGAGTCGGTATGAACAGGCGCTCGAAGCACTGAACCGGCGCGGACGGCTGCGCCGACTCGAAGGGCGCGCAGGCGTTGATTTCACATCCAACGATTACCTGGGGCTCGCCGAATCGAGTGCCCTGCGCGACGCAGCGATGGATGCCCTGACGCGCGGCGTGCCGGTCGGTGCAGGCGGATCGCGGTTGCTGCGTGGCAACCATCCCGAACATGAAGCGCTGGAAGCCGAAGCAGCCGCGTTTTTCGGCGCGGAGAGCGCGCTGTTCTTCGGCTCCGGCTTTGCCGCCAATGCGGCGCTGATCTCCACGCTGCCGCAGCGTGGCGACCTTATCCTGCACGATGCGCTGATCCATGCGAGCGCGCGCGAAGGTCTCGCTGGCACGAAGGCCGAGCATCGCGAAGTTGCGCATAATGATGTCACGCAGATCGAAGACGCATTGCGCGATTGGCGCGCGTCGCATGCGAGCGAGCGCTGTTTCATCGCAGTCGAAAGCGTCTACAGCATGGATGGCGATTTGGCGCCTCTCGACGATCTCGCGCGTGTCGCAGACCGCTACAGCGCCATGCTGCTGATCGACGAGGCCCATGCGACGGGCGTACGCGGGCCGCAAGGGCGCGGGCTCGGCGCGCATCTGGAGGGGCGTGACAACGTCGTCTCGCTGCACACTTGCGGCAAGGGACTCGGCGCGTCAGGCGCGCTGCTGTTGATGCCCGACGTGCTGCGGCGCTTCATGATCAATCGCTGCCGCCCCTTCATCTATGCGACGGCGCCCTCCCCGCTCATCGCGGCGAGCGTGCGTGCGGCGCTGCGTATTTGCGCCGACGCCCACTCGTCGCGCGCAGCTCTCGCGGAGCGCATCGCGCATTTCGCGGCCCATCTCGCGCGGCTCGGCCTGCCCACCAGCGGGTCGCAGATCCAGCCCATCATTCTGGGCGCGGATCGCAAGGCGGTGAGTGTGGCTGCTGCCCTCGCTGCCGATGGCTTCGACGTGCGCGCGATCCGTCCGCCGACCGTGCCCGAGGGCACCTCGCGCCTGCGCATCACGCTCGGCACGCGGCGCACAATTGCCGAGATCGACGCGCTGGCTGAGGCTCTGGGGCGTCACCTGCGGGAGTTGCCGGCATGAGCGCCTTCGTGGTGAGCGGCACGGACACTGGCGTCGGCAAGACCGTGTTCAGCGCGGCGCTCGCGGGTGCATTGAATGCGACCTATTGGAAGCCGGTGCAGGCAGGGCTCGACGAGGAAACCGATCGCGAGACGGTCGCGCGGCTTTCGGGCCTGCCGCAGGAAATGCTTCTGCCGGAAGCGTATCGCCTGAACGCGCCGCTCTCGCCGCATCGCGCCGCTGAACTCGATCATGTCGAGATCACGCGCGAGGCGTTGCAACTGCCCGCGCAACGACCGCTCGTGGTCGAGGGCGCGGGTGGCTTGATGGTGCCTTTGCGCCGCGACCTTCTGTTCATCGATGTCTACGTGGAATGGGGCCTGCCGGTCATTCTCTGCGCACGCACGGGACTCGGCACGATCAACCACACGTTGCTGTCACTCGAAGCCTTGCGCAGCCGAAAGGTGCCTGTGCTCGGCGTGGCTTTCATCGGTACGCATAACGCGGACAACGAGGCCACCATCGTTGCACTGGGCAGCGTGCGGCGCCTCGGCCGCTTGCCGATCCTTGCAGACCTCGACGCAGCCTCTTTAGCACAAGCCTTTCGCGATCATTTCGAAATGCAGCTTTTCGCGGGTGCAAGATGACATCCTCCCCCGTCTGGCACCCCTTCACGCAACATGCGTTGCAGCCGACCGCCATCGAGATCATGCGCGGTGAAGGTGCATGGCTGGAGACGCGCGAGGGCACGCGATTGCTCGACATGATCTCGTCGTGGTGGGTGGTGACGCATGGCCATCGGCATCCACGCATCGTGCAGGCCATCAAGGATCAAGCGGATCTCCTCGCTCAGGTGATCTTGGCGGGCTTCACCCACGCGCCCGCCGAAGAACTGGCGCGACGGCTGATCGCGCGGCTGAATTCTTCGCTGGCGCATGTCTTCTATTCCGACAGCGGTTCAACCTCGGTCGAAGTCGCGTTGAAAATGGCGCTGGGTTTCTGGCGCAATCAGGGCGAGCAGCGCACGAAGATCATCGCGCTCGAACATGCCTATCACGGCGACACGATCGGAACGATGTCGACGGGCGCACGCGGCGTGTTCAACAGTGCCTATGATCCCCTGCTGTTCGACGTCGTGCGCCTGCCCTTCCCGCATGAAGGCTGCGAGGCCGCGACGCTCGATGCCCTGAGCCGCGCCTGCGCTGATGGCGCGGCAGCGGCGTTGCTTGTCGAGCCGCTCCTTCTGGGCGCAGGTGGCATGCTGACCTATGCACCGCCCGTGCTGCGCGCGATGCACGCGATCTGCGCTGCTTCGGGAACTTTGTTCATCGCCGACGAGGTGATGACAGGCTTCGGCCGCACGGGCACATTCCTCGCCTGCGAACAGGCCGGCGTGACGCCGGATATTCTGTGTCTCGCGAAAGGCATCACCGGCGGATCGTTGCCGCTCGCAGTGACCCTTTGCCAGGCTGCGATTTTCGACGCGCATTATTCGAGGGATCGCGCGAAGACGTTTTTCCATTCGAGCTCCTACACCGCGAACCCGATCGCCTGCGCCGCTGCTGTCGCCAATATGGATGTGTGGGACACGGAGCCGGTGATCGACCGGATTGCGCAGATCTCGCAGTGGCACAGCGGCTTTCTCGACCGGTTCCGCACAGATTCACGCTTCTCGGGTATCCGGCACTGCGGCACCATCGCCGCTCTCGATCTTCGCGTGGCCGACGAAGGCTATCTCGCGGGCATCGGCCCTTCCCTCTACGACTTCTTCCTCGCATGCGGGCTGCTGCTACGCCCGCTAGGCAACACGATCTACCTGATGCCGCCGTATTGCGTCACAGAAGATGAACTCGGCCGCGCCTATGCCGCGATTGCCGAGGCCGCCGACACATTCGGGCGCGGCGCATCATGATCTCGGGCACGCGCATCGCGGGTCTCGGCCACCACGCGCCCGAGCGCATCGTCAGCAACGCCGAAATCGAGGCCCGGCTCGGGCTGGAGCCCGGCTGGATTCTGTCGCGCGTCGGTATTCGCTCCCGACGGTATGCGGCCTCGCAAGAGGCACTGACCGATCTCGCGCGCCCTGCCGCCGCCATGGCCTTGCAAGCGGCGGCGCCTCAGGACATCGGCTTCCTGCTTCTGGCGACCAGCACTCCGGACCATTTGCTGCCGCCCTCCGCGCCCTTGCTGGCGCATCAACTCGGGCTCACCTGCGGCGCGATGGATCTGGCCGGCGCCTGCGCGGGCTTCCTGAACGCGCTCGTTCTCGCCGACGGGCTGGTGCGTGCACATGGGCGCAGTGTGCTCGTGGTGGCCGCGAATATTCTCAGCCGCCGCATCGATCCTTCCGACCGCTCGACCTCGGCTCTGTTCGCCGATGCAGCCGGGGCCGTTGTACTGGCGCCCGCGCCCGATGCGGCCTCGGGGGTGATCGGCGCGGATCTCGTCTCCGATGGCTCTGGCTACGACCTCATTCGCATTCCCGGAGGCGGCAGCCGCATGCCCTTCTCGCCGGCGATGGGCCCTGACGAGTTGTTCATGCAAATGCCAGACGGGCGCGAAGTGTTTACGCGAGCAGTCGAAACCATGGTGAGCAGTTCGCAAAAGGCGCTTGCGGCAGCTGGTTTGAAGGCTGTCGACGTCGACCATTGGGTGCCGCACCAGGCCAATGTCCGCATCACGTCGGCGGTGGAACGACGTCTGGGGCTGAACCCCGTTTCTGGTCTTTCCACGTTGGAAGAGTTCGGTAATTCGTCCGCGGCCACCATCCCCTTCACTCTGTCGCGCGCGGGATCGGCGCGGGGTTTTTCGGCCGGTGACACGCTGTTGATGAGCGCTGTGGGCGCGGGCCTGTCGGGCGGCGCCGTTGTTTTTCGCTGGTCATGATTCGTAAGACTCACGGCCAGGCTCTGGCAATTCTTTTTGGGATGTCCCAGTCTGGAACGGGTTTCGCATAACAACCCAACGAACATCCGGGGTAAGCCCGAGTTCCTGTCTCGATCGAGGATTTTGCCAATGAACGGCTTCTTGAAATATGCGGTTGCCGCCGTCGCGGCGGTCGGCTTGACCGCCGGCGCACATGCTGCAGAAAAATTGAAAGTGGGCTTTGTCTACGTCGGCCCGGTCGGCGATTTCGGCTATTCTTATCAGCACGATCAGGGACGTCAGGCTCTGCAGAAGGCGCTGGGCGACAAGATCGAGACGACATTCCTTGAAAACGTGCCTGAGAACGACAGCGAGCGTTCCATCGAGCAGCTCGCGCGCTCAGGTCACAAGCTGATCTTCACCACCTCGTTCGGCTTTATGGAGCCTACCCTCAAGGTCGCCAAAAAATTCCCGAACGTGAAGTTCGAACATGCGACGGGCTACAAGCGCTCAACCAACGTGGCAACCTATTCCGCGCGCTTCTACGAAGGACGCTACGTCATCGGCCAGATGGCCGGAAAGATGACGAAAACCAACACCATCGGCTATGTCGCCGCCTTCCCGATTCCCGAAGTCGTGTCGGGCATCAACGCCTTCTATCTGGGAGCCAAGTCGGTCAACCCGAACATCAAGCTGAAGATCGTCTGGGCCAACACCTGGTTCGACCCGGGCAAGGAAGCCGATGCCGCCAAGGCGCTGCTCGCGCAGGGCGCCGACATCATCACCCAACACACGGATTCCGCCGCGCCGCTGCAGGAAGCCGAGAAGGCTGGAAAGCTCGGCTTCGGTCAGGCGTCCGACATGATCCGTTTCGCACCCAAGGCCCAGCTCAGCGCCATCGTAGACGACTGGAGCGGCTACTACATTGCCCGCACAAAGTCTGCTCTCGACGGCACGTGGAAGGCTGACGATACCTGGGGCGGCATCAAGGCACAAATGGTCGTCATGGCGCCCTTCACCAACGCCCCTGACGATGTGAAGGCCCTCGCCACCAAGACGACGGCCGAGATCAGCGCTGGCACCCTGCTGCCCTTCGCCTGCCCGGTTCTCGACCAGACCGGCAAGACCGTCGAATGCAAAGGCGGCAAGACTCTCTCGGACGAGCAGATCCTCGGAATGAACTGGTATGTCCAGGGGATCGACGACAAGGTTCCGCAATAAAGGCTTCCGCCCGCCGCGACGTTTGAGGGCCTCTTCTCCGGAAGAGGCCTATTTTACAAAGTAAAAACTGTGTTAAAAATGTCATATTTCCGTACGAATTCGCACGGCTTGCCCAATCCGCCCCGAATTGCTCAGTTCAAGACAGTCTGCCCATTTTCTGACCTTCG
>JAQGKN010000110.1 GCA_028290085.1 Hyphomicrobiales bacterium | reverse complement strand
CGGCTTCATCACCGAGCATTACGGCAGCCCGGGCGCGGGATTCCACGCCCTGCAGATCGAAATCAATCGCGCGCTTTATATGAACGAACAGAAATTCGAGAAGAAACCGTCCTTCGCGCAAGTGCGTGCGGACATGAACCGCGTGACGGAAGCCCTGAGACGTCAGCTGGCCGACATGGGCGGCGGACGCGCGCTCGCGGCCGAATAAACATCTTCCAGCGCTGCGTTTTCTGAAGAAACGCCCCCTAGAAAAAGGACGGCCGCCGACTTTCGTCAGCGGCCCAAGTCAAGGGAGGAAACGCCCAAGGAGGGCATCGGCAGCAACATCGTTGCCGCACTGCGATAATATGCATGTGCACCGCACAAAACGCAAGCTCTACTGACCTATTTTTTGGACCTGCGGCAGGCTGTCGCGCATGCCCCGGCAAGCTTCTGAAAATCCTGAAAATTTGACGACGAATGCCAAACTTGCAGGGACGACCGATCGAAAATAGTCCGTCCATGCCGCCGGAAGATGGGGCCTCGCCACCTCAGGCAACCTCCTGTATGTGTCGCGAAGGGTTTCGTATTCGGAGGGGACATGAGCGCCATCGACTTCGCGCAATTCGTCGAGGATCTCGCCACCGCCTCCGGAGAGGCGATTCTTCCCTTCTTCCGCACCCAGATGGGCGCCGACGACAAAAGCCACGGCGGTGTCTTCGATCCTGTGACCGAGGCTGACAGGGCCGCCGAAAGCATCATGCGCAGCATGATCCAGCAGGCGTTTCCCGAGCACGGCATCGTTGGTGAGGAATTCGGCAACAAGAATTCGGATGCGGACTACGTCTGGGTTCTCGACCCCATCGATGGCACCAAGAGCTTCATCGCCGGAATGCCTGTATGGGGTACGTTGATCGGGCTCCAGCACGCTGGCCGGCCCTGCTGCGGCATGATGCACCAGCCCTTCACCCGCGAGCGCTTCTCGGGCGACAGCAAATCCGCAACCTGGCGCGGCCTCGACAGCCTCGGCCGTCCGGCAGAGCGTCGCCTGCACACGCGCGCCTGTCGCGATCTGGCCTCCGCAACCCTGATGACGACCCATCCGGCGCTGCTCACCCCAGAGACGCTGGCGCCCTTCCGGCGTGTCGAGGACATGGTGCGACTCTCCCGCTACGGCGGCGATTGCTATGCCTATTGCATGGTCGCGGCCGGTCACGTCGATCTGGTGATCGAAAGCGGATTGAAGCCCTACGACATCGTCGCCCTCGTCCCAATTGTGGAAGGCGCGGGTGGCATTGTCACCAACTGGCAGGGCGGCTCCCCGGCCAGTGGCGGGGCCATCGTCGCATCAGGCGATAAACACCTGCACGAACAGGCGCTGCGCATCCTCAACACAGCCAACGGTCACGACGCGCGACCATAGCGCGTCAGAAGCGCCTCTTCCTCGCCCGCGGTGCCGGGCAGGAAGGCGTCGAATGCGGCCCAGAACTGCGCGCGAATCGAATCGCGCTCGAGCAGAATCTCGTGCCGGGACTGGCCAAGCGGAATCATTCGCCCCGCCTTCAGGCGCGACGCGAATCGCTCGGTGGCCAGGGCATCGACCACATGGTCGCTCGATGCCGACAGGACGAGCGTGGGCACCATGACCCGGCGCGGGAATTCCGGATCCGTGAATTTCGCCATGAGCCGGAACGCAGCATGCACCCAGCCAATCGTCGGGTCGCCGATCGCCAGGCGCGGCTCCGCGTCCAGAATGGCGCGGACGCGGGCGAATCGCGCGGCATCCGACGTCAGCGGATTGCCCTCGAACGGCTTTGCCACGATCGTCCGGCCACCGCCGCCGGGCACGAAAGCACCGCCGAGGCCGGCCGAGTCCAGCAGCAGCGCAAGGCCGCGCGCCAGACGCGGAAAGCGCAAGCCATTGAAATCGATCATGGGTGCAGTCAGGACCAAACGCGCAAATGGCGAGCGCCCCTCCCGCGCCTGATCAAGCAGGATGGCCGCGCCCATGGAGTGCCCCAGCGCGAACCATGGTTTCGGGCAGAAAGGCTCGACAACTTGCGCGATGAGAGCCTCGAGATCTCGCTCGTAGAGCGAGAAATCGTCGACATGCCCCTTTGTGCGATTCGAAAGTTCGCGGTCGGACAGGCCCTGCCCGCGCCAGTCGAAGGCGACGACGGCGAAGCCGCGTTGCAGCGCCTCGCCGATTGTCTCGAAATATTTCTCGATAAATTCAGACCGGCCAGAAGCGATCACCAGCGTGCCCACTGGCATTCGCACGGGATGCCAGCGCGCGACACGCAGTGACACGCCGTCCGCAGCGCGGATCGTGCCCGCGACAGCATCGGCCGGCATCGGGTTATCGAGCGTTACGATAAGCTCCATGAGCCGCTCCGGTGTGTTTCATCATCTTATAGACAAGCCGGCACGGAAGGGAAGCGGCCCCCGCCCCTTGGCCTGCAGCGCAGGGGGTGCAAAGCTGAGGCACTGCCGACTCAAAAGGCACGCCTTCAGTCTTCAGGAAGCCTTACATGGGTGGATTTTCCGGGTTCAGCATGTTCGCGGGCGCCGTCGTCGTCTTCGTGATCGTCACCATCCTCATGAGCGTGCGGCAGGTCCCTCAGGGCTATGCCTACACGGTCGAGCGTTTTGGCCGCTACCATAAGACCTTGACGCCGGGGCTGGGCCTCATCGTGCCCTGGATCGACGGCATTGGGCGACGCATGAACGTCATGGAGCAGGTGCTCGACGTGCCCTCTCAGGAGGTCATCACACGCGACAATGCCTCGGTCACCGTCGACGGCGTCGCTTTTTATCAGGTGCTCGACCCGGCGCGTGCCTCCTATGAAGTCTCCGATCTTCAGCGCGCCCTGCTCAACCTGCTGATGACCAACATCCGCACGGTCATGGGCTCGATGGATCTCGACGAGCTGCTGTCGCATCGTGATTCAATCAACGTGAAGCTGCTGACCGTCATCGACGCCGCCGCGGGCCCTTGGGGCATCAAGATCAACCGCGTCGAGATCAAGGACATCGTGCCGCCCAAGAACATGATCGATTCCATGGCCCGCCAGATGATGGCGGAGCGCGAAAAACGCGCCGCCGTTCTCGAGGCCGAAGGTCAGAGGCAGGCCGAAATCCTGCGCGCCGAGGGACGCAAGGCGGCACTCGTGCTGGATGCCGAGGGACGCCGCGAAGCTGCCTTCCGCGACGCCGAGGCGCGCGAGCGGCAGGCGCAGGCGGAAGCCGCCGCAACCGCCATGGTCAGCGAAGCCATCGCCAAGGGCGACATCGCCGCCCTAAATTACTTCATCGCTGAGAAATACGTGAAGGCCATTGACAGCCTCGCCGCCGCGCCCAACCAGAAGGTGTTTGTAATGCCGATGGATATGGCCGGTCTCGCGGGCACCATCGGCGGCATCGCTGAACTGACCCGTTCCGCGCTCGCCAGCACTGCCGAACAGGCGCAGCGACGCAGCTCGGTGCCATCAACTCGTCCGCCGGGATCGGCATGATGCTCGCGCAAAATCCATGGACATGGCTGATCGTCGGCGTCCTCCTCTGCGCGGCGGAGGCGCTGGCGCCCGGCGTCTTCATGCTGTGGATCGGTTTAGCGGCCATAGCCAACGGCCTCCTCCTGATGCTGGCGCCGCTCGACTTTGGCTGGCTTTTGCTGAGCTTTGGCGCCTTTACATTGCTCTTTCTGCTGATCGGACGCCGTATCTATGGCTCGCGTGCGTCGACGAGCGGAGGTTCGCCTTTCCTCAACCGCCGCGCGGATGCGCTGGTCGGTCGGGAAGCCCGGCTGCAACAGGCCACCGTCGATGGCTTCGGTCTCGTCAGCATTGATGACACGGTCTGGCGCGTCGCAGGCCCCGACCTGCCTGCTGGCTCTCGCGTCAAGATCATCGGCTTGACCCGCGATGGCATGGTTCTGGAGGTCGTCGCCGACTGACGAAAACGGCATTTCGGGGCGGACGAAAGGGAGTGCTAAAGAGAAACAGCCCATTCGTCACTCAAGCCCATCGAGGCAGTCATGAAGCTTTACTATTCGCCCGGCGCCTGCTCGCTCTCTCCCCACATTGCCTTGCGCGAAGGCGGCTTCACCTTCGAAATGGAAAAGGTCGATCTGAGGGCCAAGGTCACGGCTTCAGGCGCGGACTTCCGCGCGATCAACCCGAAGGGCTCGGTTCCCACCTTCGTCACCGATGACGGGGACGTGCTGACGGAAGGCCCCGCCATCGTGCAATATATCGCCGATCAGGCTCCGGGCACCGAACTCGCGCCCCATGCCGGCACCATCGAGCGTTATCACCTCATGGAATGGCTGAACTTCATCACGTCGGAACTGCACAAGGGCTTCAGCCCCCTGTTCAAGCCGACGACGCCGGAAGACTACAAGCCGATCGCGCGCGAGCTTCTCGAGCAGAGCTTCACATGGGTCGATCTGCAACTCGCCGAAAAGCAATATCTGCTCGGCGACCATTTCACTGTGGCCGACGGCTATCTCTTCGTCATGCTGACTTGGGCCGAGAAGATGAAGTTCGATCTCGCCAAATGGCCGACGCTCAACACGTATTATGCCCGCGTGAAAGCCCGCCCAAAGGTACAGGAAGCGCTGGCAGCCGAAGCCAAGGGCTGATCACGTAGACGCGTGGCCCACGTCTTGGCCGAGACCTTTTCAACACCGGTCAGGACGCAGGCAGAGTCTTCTTGCCGTCATTGCGAGCGAAGCGAAGCAATCCAGCACGGTCTCGCGACTCCTGGTTTGCTTCGGAGCTCACGCTCCTCGCAACGACGGCGGTAAATTCAGCCCTCGATTACCGAACGATCACGTTGGAAAACTGCCAGGGATCTTCCTCGTCGAGTTCTTCGGGGAAGAGCACGCCGCGATCATCGAGCGGGGTCCACTTGGTGTATTCGCCGATGACCGGACCGA